>VFZY01000052.1 GCA_016870915.1 Acidobacteriota bacterium
TCAGCCGGAAGGTTGGATCCTGCGAGAGCCGCTCGGCATCGTTGACATCCTCGTAGCCGGCAATCCGGCTGTAGACGGACTGGCGCAGTAGGTCCGCCAGCGGAAGCTGGGTATTCTTGCCGCGCCGTGAGTCAGTCAGGTGTTGGGCAATGAGAGCACCGAAGCCCAGCCGTTCATCCAACTCACGCACCAGGATCAGACCACCATCGGAAGTAACGCGCGATCCCTGGAAGTCGATCTTGAGAAGGCCGTTGAACGAGAGCTGAAAGGGCTGGTTTTGTTTGTCACCCATTGGGTGCTGTCCTCCGCAGGGGTCTTCGCTGCCTTCAAACCCCTATCGATATTGATGCGGACGAGCATCCAGGAGATTCGCACGCGCGGCTCAAAACGGAAATGTGGGTCAAAAGGTTGTTGTTGGTGGTTGCCGGATAGGTGGCGAGCAGCTTGGCGGTGATGGGGTTGAAGCGGCTCATCGGGATCTGGTTGTTCGGAAAGGGGTCGCGGCGGACGGCCGTGCCTTCCCGGCGGCCGGTGATGGGGTCATAGATCCGGTTCTCGGCGGAAAAATCGCCGCGGCGGATGGCGGCGGTAGGAATGGAGGTGAAGAGGAAGTTCTGAACGCTGCGGCGGTAGCCCTCATAGTCAGCGAACCAGAACGTTCGGTTCTTGCCGTTGTACACCTTCGGGATGAGGACGGGGCCGCCGATGGAGCCGCCATACTGGTTGTACTTAAAGCTGGGGAACGGCGTGCCGCGGAGGTTGAAGAAATTGCGCGCGTCCATGGCGGAGTTGCGCAGGAACTCAAACGCCGAGCCGTGGAATTCGTTGGTGCCGGACTTGGTGATGACATCAACGACGGCGCCCGAGTTGCGGCCCAGGTCGGCCGAGTACATATTGGTCTGCACCTTGAATTCGCGGATGGCCTCGATGGCAGGGCGCAGCACGATGAGCCCGATGAGACGCTCGTTGTTGTCGGCGCCGTCATAGAGGAAGTTGTTCGACCCCTCGCGGTTGCCGTTCGAGAAAATCTCAGTGCCGGGGCGGCGATCGTCGGGCCGGGCACCGCTCATGATGGTGTTGCTCGTGGAAAAGCCTGTGCCGTTCACGCCGGGGTTGAGGATGGCGAGTTGGACGAAGTTGCGGCCGTTGAGCGGGAGTTCGCTCACAAACTGCTGGCCGATCACCTGGCCCAGCGAGGAGGACTGGCTCTCCAGCAGCGGCGCCGTGGCCTGCACCTCGACGGTCTCGCTCACCTGGCCCACTTGCAGTTGGAAATCCACCTTGGCGCGTTGGTTCGTTTGCAGCCCAACGCCGCTCTGCGCGAGTTTACGGAACCCGGACGCCTCGACGGTGAAGTTGTAAGTGCCCGGCGGCAGCAGGGTGATGATGTAGTTGCCGTCGGCGCCTGAGGTCACTTCGCGCGCCATAACGCCCGTTTCGGCGTTGGTGGCGGTGATCTTGGCGTTGGGCACGGCGGCCCCAGAGGTGTCGGTGACGTCGCCGATGATCTCGCCGGTGGAGACTTGAGCGCTGAGACGCAGCGCAAGCATGAGAATGGCGGTGGCCGCCAGAATGGGTCTGGTCATGGTTTCTTTACCCCGAAGGATAACTATTATTGTATACCCTGCACTGCACGCGGCAATTCAAGCTTGGGCGGCGATTTACAGCTCCGCCAGGCGCGTGCGGGCGTCGCCGAACTCCTTGAGTTCCACGCCCATGCGGTCCATGATGCCCAGGTAGAGGCTGCAGAGCTTGCGGTTCTCGTCGCCCGCCGCCGCGTACTCAAGAGCCCGGCCGGTTTTCAGTTTGCCGCCCAGGCTTCCGATGGTCACCACCGGGACCTTCTTGTTATCGTGCTTGGTTCCGGACCACATGTTGGAGAGGAACAGCAGGCAGCTATTGTCCAGAACATTGCTTTCGCCTTCCCGCATCGCCTCCAGGCGTTGGGCCAGGTAGGCAAGCTGGCTCACCTGGAATCGCACGATCTTGCGGTAATCCTCTTCCGTGTCGTAGTGCGAGGCGCCGTGATGCTGCTTGCCCACGGCCAGGAACGGGTAGTAGAGCGCTGAAAGATCGCGTGCCAGCAGCAGGGAAGCCACACGGGTCTTGTCCGTCTGAAACCCGAGCGCGATGATGTCGCACATCAGCCGGATGTGGTCGCGGATGTCTTCCGGCAGTCCGTCCTGAGGGCGTTGCATGGCGGCCAGCGGGCGGCCGGCGCCGGCCGCCCGCTCCTCGGCCCTGTTCTTGTCGTTGCGCATCCGCTCAATGCCGCGCTCCACGTCGCGAACGCTGGCCAGATACTCATCCAGTTTGATCCTGTCGGTGGCACTGACACGGCCGGCGAGCGATGCCGCATGATCCTTCACGCGGTCCAGCACGCTGGTGTCGCGCAGCCGGCCGCTGTTCTCAAACAGGCTGTCGAAGGCGAGCGAAGGATACATCTCATTGGGCACCGGGGAATCGGCGCTCTGCCAGGAGATGTGGGAGCTATAGGCATTCGAGAAGTTGGTCTCATGGAAGCCGGTCATGGCGCGCTCACAGGCCAGCACCATGCTGGGTTGCGGCGTATCCTGCCCGATGTGGTTGGCCAGCACCTGATCGATGGTGATACCGCCGCGAATGATGGACCCTTTGCGAATGGGCACCCCCGACAGCAGGTTGCCGGTCATCGCGGGGTGAATGCCCTGGCCCGTGGCGAACTTGTTGAACAGGCCGTCGATCACGTTGATCTTCGCGCGCAGCGGCGCCAGCGGCTCAAGCGATTCGCCCAGCTCCATCTCCGCGCCCGAGCCTTTGGCCCACCAACGCCCCGGGCTGATGCCGGTTCCCATGAACAATACGGCGAAGCGTTGCGGATGCGGCGTGGTGGCCCCCGGCAGCGATTCAAGCCACGGCAAGCCCATCGCCACGCCGGCGCCTCGGAGCACGGTTCTTCGGGATATCGTCATAGCCTACCTCTTGTTCAGAAACTGCCGGCTTGTAACGATGCTATCAACAACCGTTTCAAAGCAGCAGCCGTCCTTGCCCAGTTTGCGGGCGATCTCGTCGATGAGCGGTTCGTCCGAAATCAGCAGGCTCCGTCCCAGGGCAAACGCCAGCAGCTTGCCGGTGAAGCCGCGAATGAAGTCGCGCTCGCGATGGCCCCTGATGTATTGCTGGAGTCCCGGCAATCCTTCCCCTTCCACGCCCTTGGGAAACGCCGCGCGAGCATCCACCGCGCGCCCGGCAAGGTCGTGGGTGCGCCGCGCCCCCACCGGGTCGAAGCCCTCGAAGGCCAGCCCGAACGAATCGAATCGCGCGTGGCATCCCGCGCAACTGGGATCCGCCCGGTGCTTTTCCAGCATCTGCCGCAGCGGTAGATCCATCCGCGCTTCATCCGCTGGAAGTTCGGGAACCACCGGGGGCGGCGGTGGAATCTGTTCGCCCAACACGTTCTTCGCCACCCAGTAGCCGCGCTTCACGGGGCTGGTTCTGAGTCCGGGCGCATTCCTGGCGAGGAACGCGGCCATGGGCAGCAGGCCGCCGCGGCCATACCGGTCCGCTCCGGTGACGCGAACCCAACCGTCGGCGCCGGTGTCCGTGGGCTGCGGCATGCCGTAGTGGCGGGCCAGCGCCGGATTGACAAAGGTATCGGTGGCGTAAAGGAAGTCAACCAGGGGGCGGTTCCGGCGGAAGACATCCAGCAGGAATCGCACCGGTTCCTCGAACATCGCTGCCTTCAACTCGTCGTTGAAGACGGGGAAGCGCTCGCGGTCCACGGTGCCGATCTGATCGAAGTCGCGGATGCCCAGCCAGTTGCCGCCGAACTCCACGGCGAGCGCGCGGCTGCGCTGGTCCTGCAGCATGCGGCGCGCCTGGGCCTGAATCACTTCCGGGCGGCGCAGGGTACCCGCGGCGGCAAGCCGTAGCAACTCCGCATCGGGCATGCTTGACCACAGGAAATAGCTGAGACGGCTCGCCAGATCGCCCCCTGCGAGCGGCTGCACGTCGCGGCTGCCCTCCAGGCGATCCACGCGGTAAGAGAACTTGGGCGAGGTCAGCACCAGCACAATGGATTCACGCATGGCGCCCTCATGGTCCAGGCCGTAGCGCTCACGCGCCTGACGGTAGAAGGACAGCAGATCGTCGCGGTCCGCCTGCGCGAGAGGGCGCCGGTACGCACGCGCGGCGAACTCCGCCAGTGCTTCCAGGTGGCTTGGTTCGGCGTCGCGGCGCGCCTGTTTCACCCAACCGATGCTCCTGCTGGCGGCGTTGAAAAAGTCCCGCACGGCCTGGATGGCCACGGGGTTGCCGCTTCGCGCCACCTCCAGGTAGTCCGCTTCCAGCTTTCTGATCTTCTCTTCCGCGATGATCTTTTCCACCTCAATCTCGCGCACCTCGGGCTCGCCGTCCTTGAAGTCGTCGCGTGTCCCGCGCGTGCCCAGTTTGGCGAACTCGATGTAGGTGCGGATGTTGATGGATGCCACGAAATCCATCGCCCGCCACATCTCATCCAGCGCGGCCTGTTGGGCCGGGTCCAGAAGCAATTCGTAGAGAGGCTGGTCGTCGCGGAAGTATCCCATCACGTTGTGGAATCCCGCGCTCAGGTAGCGGCCCTCGTCCTTTCCCGTTTTGAAATAGTTGCGCCCCCGCGACTCGCGGTAAAACATGTCCGGGAAGACGGAGCAGAAGCGTCCCCATGCCGCTTCAAACCGGGGCCGCTCACCGGCGGGCACGGCCAGATCGGGGTCGCCGGGCGGATTCTCCACCAGGATGGTCTTGCCCGGGCCGAACGCATTGTCCCACTCCGGTTCCACCACATCGCGTTGGTTCAACAAAGGCTCACCCGCAACCTGCAACTGGCGCGCGTCGAACTTGCGGCGATGTGTGGCGTATTGGGTGTTCTTCCAGATGAGGAGCGGCTGCCATGCGGTGCCGATGGGCCCCGCCGTGATGTTGATAAACCGGGGTTCCACCTTGGCGCGAACGCGGGCTACGTAAGCACGCATCTCTTCGCAGCCAGGCCGCGCGAGGTCGGGCTGGCCGCGCCGGGGCGCGGGTAAGGCCCGCCACAACGCTTGCAGCTTCGCCAGCGGACCCACGGTTTCAGCGGTCTCCAGGGCATTCCACACGGTGTCGAGGTATTTGGCACTCACCTTGTGACGGCGTGCCAGGCTGGCCAACGTTGCGTTGGGTTGGCCCAAGGCGGCGCGATGCCGGAACCGCCAGGCTGTTTCGAAGTAGTCGGCGTAGTCGGTGTTCTGCTGGTGGTAAAAGTCGATGATGCGGTGCACGGCGAACTTGTCGCGGTCCGTCTCCACCAGCATCGGGTGGGGGGCAAAACCGAATCCCTTCTCTTTCAGGTAGAGGTGAGAGGCCACTTCGCGCGCCGCGGCCACGTACTTCTTGAGTAGCGTGGGCGACATGGCGAGCGTTTCGCCCGAGTTGTCGAAACCGGCTGTGTTGGCGGGGTCGGCGGGGAACTCGCGGGCCGGGCGTATGTCGGCGCCGGTGAGATCTCGGATGGTGTAGTTGTATTCGGAGTTGCTCAGGCGGCGCGCCAGCACGACGCCGGGGTCGCCCGCATTGCGCCGGGTCTCGTGGGTGCGAACGGCGTGAAACCAGCCGGTCACCGCGCGGCGCTCCGCGGGCGCGGGCTGGGGCGCGCCCTTGGGCGGCATCTCCGAAGCTTCCAGGCGCTCAAGAATCTGGCTCCAGCGGCGGCCGTCCTCAAGCAGGGTGGCCATTGACGTGAAGCCGCTCAGGTCCATCTGCGCGGCCGGCTGGCGCGGCCCGTGGCATGAGATGCAGTAGGTGCCCAGAAACGGCCGGACCGTGCGCGCGAATTGCCGCTCCAGCGCGGACCCAGTGTCCTGCTGCGCCGGCGCGGCGGTGACAGCCACGGCGGCCGCGGCGATGATGAAGGCACTTCGCATGTTGGAGCGTTCAGACTCGATTGTCGAATAGGCACGCGGTGGCGTCAACCATCAGATAGGAATCACGTGAGCCATCGGGTCCAGCCTCCGGAGATCCCCCGGGTCACTGGTTACAATGGGTTCCCGGAGTTGCCGGGCGAGGATGACCACGGAAGCATCGATCACATCCGAAGTGCCGGTTGCGGCACAGAGCTCCCCGCAAGCTTTGGCGAGTTCCCCATCCAACCGCACGATGTCTACTTCATGGCTCCGAAGGAATCGGGCGAGAGTGGCCTGAACGCGGCCATTGCGCCAAGCCTGGCCGGCGGCGCCCGCCGGAACGCGAAACGTACGGCCCTGCGCCAGTGCCGCCCGGACCAGTGCGATCATGCGCCCGCTGCCTCGATCGAGAGCGATCAACGCGCCGGCATCCAGCACTATTCCTGTCGAGGCGCGAGTGCGCGTTCCGCCCATTTCGTATCCCCAGCCGTTGGCTCACCATGTTGCTCCACCAGATCCCGAAGCAGCACCCGCAGAGACTCGCGTCTTTCGTGCTCCTCCAAGACTCCGGCGATGTAGCCCGAAACGGAAGCGGCCCGCCCGGCCCGCACCTCCCGGTGAACTCGTGCTAGTTGATCCTTGGGCAGACTGATCGCGATTTTCGATCTGGTCATACCAGAATCATACCGCATCGCCCGGCCCGTGCTTAGCGCCCGCCCTGCTCAATCCACTCCGTGTTGATGCGGGCGTGCTTGATCGCCTTGCCTTCCTGGCCGTCCATGTTGCGGTGATAGCTGTAGCTGACGTGGATGGACCCGTCGCGCGCCTGCATCACCGACGGATAGTGATACCGGCCCATCGGCGTTGCATCGCGTTCCAGATGGCGCTTCCATTTCCAGGTCTTGCCCTCGTCATCGGACATGGAGACGGCCAGGGAATGGCGGTCGCGTTCAAGGTCGTTATACACCATGATCCAGCGGCCGTCACGAAGCGCGAGTGCTTCCACGCTCGCGCCGGGGTTGAAAAGCTCGGTGTCGGTGGTCTTCGACCACGAGATTCCCTCATCCGACGACACGCTCATCTGGATGCGCTTGGGCGGCGGTCCGTTGTCGCGCAGATAGGCCACCAGGGTGCCGTCCTTGCGGCGGACAACGCTCGGTTGAATGCCGCCGTAGCCGACGATGGGCTCACTTGAGAACCAGGTCTCGCCGTTGTCGTCGGAGATGCCCATGATTCCGAACGAATAGCCGTCTGAGTACATAGGCACAAGAATGCGGCCCGAAGGCAGTGTGATGGGGTGCGTGCGTGTGAACCAGCCGAGACGCGAGAAGTACTTGTCCGCTGAGAGCGCGATGAGCCGTGCCGCGCGCTGGCCGATGGGATTGGGCCCCAGGTCTTTTTCCAGCAGTTCCTGGGTACGTTCGTGCATCCGCTTGGGGATCATCAGAATGTTGTCGCTCCACTCCCACTTGGGCGCGCCGGATTCGAACTGATAGTCGCTGGACCGCTTGTACTTCATCAGCGCCGTCTCCCACTGGTTGGCCAGAATCACGGGCCAGAAGAGCCACAGCCGCTGCCGGTTATCAATGAACACGGTGCCGTTGGTGTCTGGGAACCCGGGCGAGTCAGCCAGTGTGAAACGGTCGCTCCAGGCGCGCTTGGATTGGATCCAGCGCGCGCCTTCGATCTTCACATCATCGGCCTGCCGCTCACCGGAGCCGTGAAACCAGCACAGGAAGAGATCGCCGTTCGGCTGCTCGACGATGGACGAAGAGTGGTTGTGCCATTTTTCGAGAGGGAAGACAAGTTCCGCTTCATGGAGCGGTGGGGCCGCACTGAGAGCGGCGGCGGCCAGAATCGTAAGGGCTTCAAGGCGCATTCAGGTTTGATGATAGCGCCCCTGCCTGCCCCGAGTTCAGTCGCGGCTGAGCTTCAGGATCAGCAGCGCCGCCCGCTTGGCCTGCAGCGGCAGGCTTGACAGATCGACGAACTCGCCTTCGGCGTGGGACCCGCCGCCCATGCCGCCCAGCCCGGTGATGGAATCGACATAGGGCGCGACGAATGAGACGTCGCCCGCGCCGCGCAGCATCGGGTCGAGCGCGGGCATCACAGGTGTACCCATGGCCCGGTTGCCATCGTTGAGCAGGTCGAGCAGCCGTTGATTCCCGGCCGTCGTCGCCATGGGCGGGTAGCTGTCGCCAAAACTGATCTCGGCGCTGGTTCCAGGCAGGCTGCGGGCTACGATCGATTGCATCTTGTCCTTCACCCGGCCCAGTTGGCTGGCGGTGAGAACGCGTAGATCGCCCCGTGCGAAGGCCTCCGGCGGCACGATGTTCGACTTGCCTTCCACGCTTGCGTGTCCGCCTGAATCCACCTTGGTGTTGCCGCCACCCAGAACCAGGCCCACACTGAACGTCATGTCCGGTTCGCGCAGAGTCTCATGGAATGCGTTCAGGATGCGGCTCAGTTCGAAGATCGCGCCGTGGCCCAAGGCCGGGGAGAACACCCGCCCGGAGTGGCCGGCCCGGCCCTTCACCCGCAAATCCCACGACGTTGCGCCGCGGCGGGCAATCGAGGCATAGTCTGTTCCAGCCTCCCGGATGCCGGACTCGAAGCATAGAGTGGCCTGCGCGTTTTTGCCCGCCTGAATGAACGCCCCGCGCGAGGCTTCAAGCGGCCGTCCGGCGGACTCTTCATCGCCCGTGAGAAAGACCGTCACCCGGGCGCCTTCGAGTTCACCCGTCCGGTGGAGCGCCTTGAGCGCGGAGAGCATCACAACGATGCCGCCCTTCATGTCGGCTGTACCGGGCCCCGTCGCGCGCGTGCCGCTGCGCTGCCAGCGCTGGAACGGACTGTCCGGTTCGAAGACCGTGTCCATGTGGCCGATCAACAGGATCCGCTTGCCACGCGTTCCGCTGCGCTCAGCCACCAGATGTGGACCCCGCTTGAGGGCTGCGTTGTCGATGAGGCGCACGGTGAATCCCAAGGTTTCGAATTCGCCCCGCAGTGCTTCCGCCACACGCGCGACGCCTGCCGGATGGAAGGTGCCCGAGTTGATGTTGACCAGCTTCTCAAGCAACGCTTCCGCGGCCGGCGCATCGCCGTCGATGGCCTGCAGTATCGGTTGCGCGAACGCGGCCGCGGCCGCAAGCACCGGGATTCCAACCAGGTATAGTGTCACGCCTTCTTTGCCTCCACCCCTTTGTTCACGGTCTGCCACTTGCCATCGGGATCGAAGAGGCGCACCGTGTAGCGGCCTTCGCGCCACACCCGCGGCGTGAAGCGGGCTGCCGCCATGGCGATGGTGAGCACCCGGATTCCGCCGGCCTCTTCCGTCACCTCAACCACGGTGGCTTTTCCCTTGCCTGCCGTCACTTCAGGAAGAACGAATGGCGCCTCATCCATGCCGTTGGCCGTCTGCGCGATCTCGATGGGCCAGCCGGCGTAAGGCTTGGCGCCGGGCTTCGACAAGTCCTCGGAGCGCGGCCAATTGGTCAGGCGGATGCGGCGCGTCGCCTTGTCGAACTCCACCACGCCGAATCCCGGCGACCGCATGTGGAGAACCTTCGGCGCAATGGAGGAACGCACCGGATTGGCTACTGCGTGAACCGTCATCCGGTTGCCGAAGCCGTCGTGGAAATCGCCGAACTGGCGCGGCTGGCCGGGCGCCCGGTTCTGTCCGTCCACCGGAGGAAACCAGCGCCGGGGCCAGAGGTTCGAGATGGCCGGCGTGCAAAACGCCCAGGATGCATCGCGCCAGTGGCCGATGCCGTATTGAATGGTGCTGGCCAGGTGCTGATCGCCGCCGATGTGCAGCGCGCAGCAGGAGCGCAGCAGGCGTAGCGCCCGGTTGCGTGCGGTTTGGGGCCAGCCGTTCGAATCGTGATCGGCCGTCAGCCGCTCGCCTTCGGCCCATTCACCCTCGCCGAGCACCGGCAGTTTCGGCGTCGGCGCGTCCGTGGTGGCGTCCTTGGGAAGGGTGGCCAGGTTTGAAAAGATGGTGGCCGATACGGCGGCTTTCATCCAGATGCCGCCGGACCAGTCACGCGCCCAGTCTTCCAGAAACTTCTCCTGGCGCGGACCCAGCAACTGCGCTTCGGGTGCATCCCCGGCACGTGCGGCGTCGTGATTGGGGTTCTGGGCCCACCCGTTCAGGATCCTCGCCGAGGGCACGAAATCCTTGGGCGCCGACTTCCACTTCCGGTCCTCAAGCACGGCAAAGCTGACGCCGCCCCAAACCAGATGGCAGTAATGAACAGCAATGCCCTGACCGGCCGGCGAGGGGTCCGGCGGGTCCGGCATGTGGCTGGACTGCGTGCGCTCCACAATGTTCACGAACGCCGCCGGCATGGTGAAGCCGCCAGAATCCTGTGCTTCCTGCTGAACCGCGCTAGCCTTGGCGCTCCGGCCGCCTGCGCCCCACAGATTGCCATGGAACACGTCGTGATCATCGGGCAGGCAGACGGTGGGAATCTGACGTGTCAGATCGCCAAAGGCCCAGCCGAACAGGAACCATTTGCGAAGGTAGTCCAGGCGGGCGGCGGCTTCCGGCGTTCGTTGCAAGCCATACTCGCCGTTGCGCTCGTAGAGCTGATCGCCGGTGAACAGGAGAATGTCGGGCCGGGAGTGGCGAACGCCATCCGCCACCGCGGTGTGCGGAAAGCCGAAATCATTCTGGCAGGTGAGCGCGGCGGCGGTGATGCGCGTCTTCTCCACCGGATCATGGCGGATGACGCCTTCATAGGCGTGCGTGCCATAAACCACGCGATAGGGAGTATCCGTACGCGCGGTCCAGCGTTCCAGGCGGAAGCGCGCCGTTGCGGCATCGGGGTCAATGGCGGCCCTGGCCACGGTTCGCCACCGGTCGCTACGCTTCAGTTGGAGTTCGGCGGGGCGTTCCCAGGCGCCGGCCGGGGCGAGTTGCGCTGTGATCTTGACGGTGCCGCGGCTCAGCGTGTACATCGCGAACAGAATGGGGCCGAACGCGCGTTCCGGCCGCTCGACAACGCCCGGTCCGCTGGCCTGCCAGTTCTGAAACCAGAAGCGGCCGTTGCCTCCCCGCGCCGTTCCGGGCTTTGCGCCGCCCACCGGATCCGTGGGTTCGTGGCGCGCTGGCGGCGATTCCACCACCGGCGCCGAACTGCACACCAGCGCCAGGCCGCCCGCCAGCCACGCGGCGGGTACGGTGCGATTGATCCGTGCCGTGCCGGCGCTCAGTGTCAGAACGAAAGCGCCGCGGCCATCGGGCTCCGCGTTCAATTGCAGTGTCAGACTACGCTGATTGGCCACGGCTGCGTTGCCGGGGTCGCGCCTGCCGATGAAGAGCCGCCCGTCGTGGGCACCGCCGCACTCAAGACCAGTGCCTCGCACGGCGCTGTCCCGATAGTCGTTGAAGTAGCCGCCAATGCCCACCCGAAAGCCGGCGAAGCCCGCCGTGAGAGGAGTTGTGTCCTGTTCCAGGCGGCCCAGGGTGACCGACATGGAGAAACCGCCGCGAGCCGGGTCCACTTCACGAACCAGCCAATACACGTTGCGGTCGCCGCCGGGAACGATGCACTCCATGCGCCCATCGCGCAGTTGCCAGTCCTGCAAAGGGTTCGACCAATAGTCGCGTCCCAGCCAGGGGCTGGGCTCAGTCACGGCCACGGCCGGCGCGGCGGGCAGCGCTGCCACCGTCTTGAGCCAGGTTCTTCTACTTGGCATGGGCCTGCTCCTCTTCGCTGGGCGAACCACCGCCTCGCGTGTGCGCGGGGCCGCGAAACACCGCGTTGAGGAACAGCACATTGAGCCCGTCCATGTAGCCGCGATAGTTCGGGTCCGCCGTGAATCCGATCACCCAGCCGCGTCCTTCCCTCTGCGTGACAACAAAGGGCTTGAAGGCCAGCTGCCTGCGATTCTCATCCCACAGATAGCCGCTGACCAGCAGCTTCTCGGGAGCTTCAAACACAGCGACATTGTTCCCCTTGTCCAGCTTGATGGGCGTAAAGATCGCGCGCCCGGACAGCAGCACGTTCACCTCCGAGGCCCCATGCCCCATCCAGTGCTCGCCATCCACGCGCGCCCGCACCAGGACGCCGGCAACGTCGTCGGGCAGCTCGGAATTGGCCTGAATCGCCTGATCGAACTGCTCCTGCTTTTCGATGTTGCGGCCGGTGGCGCGCTGCTCGGTCTGGGGTGCGGCCGGCGTAGCAGGGCGCTCGCCTTCGCGCACACGATTCTCCTGCTGAATGGCCAGCAGGCCGGTGCGTGTATCGCTCAGAAACGACACCGCGCCACCCAGACCCACCACCACGCCGCCGGCGCTCACCCATTCCTTGAGGCGGCGCAAACCGTTGGCGCCCAGCGCTTCTGAGTAGCTATTGGCGCTGCCTTCGGGCAGAATCAGAACGTGGAATTTTCTCAGGTCCACGGTGCTCATCTGGCGGATGCGGATCGGCGTGACGGGATAGCCGAACTGCCGTTCCAGAACATGGCGTGTATGCCCGGCGGAGCCTGAAGCAATAGGAGCGTCCCAGGCCATGGCGATCCGCGGCGGGCGCACCCACTGGACGTTCGAACTTCCGAAGTTCACGCCCCCTTCATCCACCCAACCGGTGGAAGTGGCCGTGACGTCCGCGCCGCTTGCGGCCGCCGCTGCCGCCACCCGGGCGCCCGCGCCGGTTCCGTTCTCCTTCACCTTCACGATCAGCGTGCCGGGTGGATACGTCCGGCCGCTCTGCACAATGGGCTTGTCGGAAGAGTGAACGCGAAGGCCCGTCCTGAGCGCGCGCGCCAGGAAGCGGCCAGCCGCATTGGTGCCCCAGGGAATCAGGTAAGCCAGCGTATCCGTGGACTCGCCGGTCACCTTGCCTGGCATCGCCGTGCCGGCGGCCAGAGGTTCGAAGGCGGCTTCAGCGGCTTGTTTGAGACCCACGCACTCCACGTTGAACTGAAGCGGCAGGCTCCACGCCGTGACATCGTAGATCTCGTCCTGAAGCTTGCGTTTCCGGCGCCTCTCCTGCTCCTTGAGGAACTCCGCTTCCATGTCCACGCGCGGGTCCAGCAGATTGCGGATCAGCCGCTTGGCGGGTTGGGCCAGCGCCACCGCGTAGGATCCCGCGGGATACTCAACGCCCGCCGCGCGCAGCGGCGTGGTGGCGCGCCGCACCTCCACACCCTGTTCGGCCAGCAGCAGGGCCAGACGGTCCGTACGGGAAGCGTCGCCGCGGCGCGGCAGGATGTACTCGCGGGTCTCCTCGCGGCCCCCCTCCTCAACCGCCGTCTGTTGGTACTTGTAGAAGTTCGCCAGAAGCTCGGCACGGCGCGCGGCGGCCGTTTCAGCCGTGGCAAGCGAGGCCACGAAGTGCTTCTGAACGCTTTGGCGGAATGTGTAGAGGGTTTCATCAGTGCGCTCGGCCAGAAGGCCCCGTACGGAAGCGTTTTCGTACGTCATGGCGATGCCGCCATAGTAGGATGGCCAGCTTGCGCCATAGCCCGGGTAAAATGCGTCGTAGACCTCGCGGGTGAAGTAGCTGAAGCCGAACTGGTCGAACCACTTCGCGTTGTTCCGGCCAAACCAGTCGAGCGACTTGCGCTGAAACTCCGCCAGGTGGGGGTTGTAGGGCACCGCTTCCGGAGCGAAGTAGTACGTCGAATCGGTGCTCATCTCATGCAAATCCACGAAGACCAGCGGAAGCCAGTCCAGCAGCAGCTTGATGCGGCCGCGAGTTTCGGGCTGGGTTAGGGCGGTCCAGTCGCGGTTGAGATCGAAGTGGTAGTGGTTGGTGCGGCCGGCGGGCCAGGGCTCATTGCGTTCCGCGGCGGCTGGGGAACCGTCCGGTTCCGGCCCGGCGGAGATTTCGTAGTTGTGTACGAACCGGTCCCTGCCGTCCGGGTTCTGCGTCGGGTCGATCATCACGACAACGTTGGCCAGAACGCCGTTAACCAGTGCATCAGAGCGGGCCGCCAGCAGATGGTACGCCGTGGCCAGGGCGGCGTCGGGCGATGAAATCTCGTTGCCATGCACGCCGTAGCTCAGCATGATGACGGCAGGCAGGTTCGCCGAAAGCCGTCCGGCCTCCGTGGCATCGGTCTTGCGCGGGTCGCGCAGCCGTTTCATCGAGGTCTGGATCTCCGGCAGGCGGCGGATGTTCGCCTCCGATCCGATGATCGCCGAAACCAGCTTGCGGCCCTCATACGACCTGGCGTACTCCACAATCTTCATGCGCGCCGGAGCGGCCGCCGCCAAAGCCTCCATGTACTTCATGATGTTGGCGTGTGAGCTTACCCGTTCTCCGAAATCGTAGCCATGCACTGTCTTGGGCGTTGGAATCGCCGGGTCATACCTGGCGCCGGGCCAGAGTTCGGATTGCGCGGAGAGCAGCGAAGCAGCGGCGGGAAGCAAGAACCAATAGCGCATATACGGTTCAGCATAACCGGTCCCCTGGGTGACACGGTTCGCGGACGTCCGGCCAGCCGCGCCCAAGCCTGCTACGATCATTTGTTCATGCTTGGATTCCATGCCCCCGCGGCTCGCGCCACCTGGACCGTCTTTCTGGTGTGTTCCGCCCTGGCCGGCGTCTGGCTTCTGCGCGATGTCCTGTTCATGCTCATCATCGCGACGTTCTTTGCCTACTTCCTCACGCCCCTGGTGGATCTGGCCACGCGCATTGCGCCGCGGCGCGTATCCCGGAACCTTTCGCTGGCTCTGGTCTATCTGATCTTTCTGTCGCTCATCGTCGCCGCCACGGGCTGGCTGGGCATGAATGCGGCGGAACAGGCCAGCGGTCTCGCGGGCCGGCTGCCGGAACTGGTAAAGAACCGCGTGGCGCTTGAAACACTGCCTCTGCCTTCCTGGCTTGAACCATACCGCATGCGCGCCATCGAGTGGCTGGTGGCGCACTTCTCAGAAGGCTTCGGCGCCGTGATGCCCGTGATGGCCAGCCTGGGCCAAAAGCTGCTCTCCGGCCTGGGAGCCGTGGCGATCTTCCTGCTGATGCCCATCTTTTCGTTCTTCTTCCTCAAGGACGGGCGCGCGATGGCGGATGCCGCGGTTGAGCGCCTGGCCCCGGCCCGGCACCGCGAGTTGTTCGCCGGGATCCTGGCCGGCGCGCACCTGATGCTGTCGCAATACATCCGGTCGCTGGTTCTGTTGTCGCTGGTGGCGCTGGGCGCCTACGGGATCTTCTTCATAGCGGCTGGAGTACCTTATCCTGTGCTTCTGGCCGTGCTCGGCGGATCGCTCGAATTCATTCCGGTGCTCGGTCCCCTCCTGGCGGGTCTGATTGCGGTGCTGGTGGCCGCATTCAGCGGGTATGCCCATGTCGCATGGCTGATCGTGTTTCTGGTGCTGTTCCGCCTGTTTCAGGATTATGTCACGCAGCCGTGGCTCCTGGGCTCGGGCATTGCTCTCCACCCGGCCGCCGTCCTGTTCGGAGTGATCGCTGGTGAGCAACTGGGCGGTGTGGCCGGTATGTTTCTCTCCGTTCCCACCTTGGCGTTGGCGCGCGTTGTGTTCATTCATGTGCGAAAGGCGGCGGAGCGGGCATGAGGCGGCTCGCGGTGTTGACCGCGGCGCTGGCCATTCCCGCCGCGGCCCACGTGTTCAGCGTGAGCCGTTCGTTCGTCGAAGTGAAGGGAACCACCGTCACATTGGCCGTTCACGTGCCTCTCTACGAGATGGCGCATCTCGACGCGCGATCGCGGATTCTGCCGGCCCACTTCGATTTCAGTTCCGGCGAATCGGCCGGAGTACGCGAAGAGAGTTCGTGCAGCGAGCTTCGGACCGACAATGAGTTCCGCTGCACGGCGTTGTACCGCTTTCCAAGCCCCGTGGAAACGCTGAAGGTGGAAAGCCGGCTGCCCCGCGTTCTGGCGGCCGGGCACGTCCACTTCATGAATGCCACGCGGGAAGGGCGCACGGAAACCTCGGTCTTCGATTCGTCCTCTTCGGCCCGCGTTCTTCGTTTTCGCGATCCTTCTTTCGGGGAGCGCGCCCTGGCTTCGTTCGGATTCGGCGCCGCGGAGCCATTTCGCAGCCCCTTGCGGCTGTTGCTGCTGCTCACCGTTGCGCTGGCCGCGCGGGCGCGCCGTGAGGCTCTCATCGTCGGCGCAGCTTTCCTGGCGGGCGAGGCCGTGGGGGCCGTGGCCGCGGGAGCGCTGAACCTTACCGCGAACGGCATCTTCCTGGAGTCCGCCGCCGCTCTGTCGATCGCGTATCTGGCGGTGGAAATTCTGTTCTTTAGCGCCGCAGAGTCCCGTTGGGCTGTCACCGGTGTGCTCGGTGGAATCCAGGGCTGGGCGCTCGCCGTTCTGAACACCGCCGGTGAAACCAGCCTGGCCTTCGTGCTTTCCGGAGCCGCCATCGTGCAGGCGGCATTGATCGCTCCGCTGGTCTGGGTGTGGCTGCGAACACGGCGCCGCCCGGTCGAAATCGGTCTGGCCGCGCTGCTGCTCGCGGTGGGCGGTGTCTGGTTCGTGATGCGGCTCATTCCGGCTTGAGGGCCGGATAAAGGTACCTCAACATGTCTGGCACACGCGTCGCCCAGGCATCCTCACTGTGCCCGGCCCCCTCCGCTTCCAGATAATGCAAGTCCAGCCCCGTCCGCCAGCCCTTCCGCACCAGAAGGCCCTTCAGGCGTCGCGCATCGCGGACCAGCATGTGCGGCGCGGCGGGGCTCTCCGCGGTCCCCATGTCGAGCCAGATTCGCGGGCGCCGTCCGTTGAACCGGCAATCCTCGATCAGGCCGAAAATCATCCGCCGGTCCCACCAAAGCGACGGCGACATCACCGCCAGGCGGTCGAACAGCTCGGGGTGCCGCATCCCCAGGTACAACGTAATCAGACCGCCCAGCGATGACCCGCCCAGGCCGGTGGCGCCCGGCACTGTCCGGTAGGTGGCGTCGATGAACGGCTTCAACTCCTCCACCAGCATGGCTCCGTGCGAATCGGCGCCACCGCCATCCTGATGCCTGTCGTCGCGCGATGGCGTGTACTCGTACAGCCGCCGGGGGCCGGCATTGCTGATGGCCACCACGATCACCGGTTCCATCTCGCCTGCCTGAATAAGCCGTTCAGCCGAGTCGTCGACGCCCCATTCGTGGCCGCGCACGAACGCCGTGTCGCCATCGAAGACATTTTGGCCGTCGTGCAGATACAGCACAGGGTACCGGGCCCCCGGATTACGCTCATAGCCGGGCGGCAGATAGACCAGCACATCGTGGGGCTCACCCAGATGACGCGAGGGAAAGTCCCGGTGCGGGCGCACGTCTCCGGTGGTCACGGGCTAGCGGATCACCGCCGTGTCAGTGGCCACATTCTCATTGGCGTCGTAAACACGCACGGCAATGGTCTGTTCGAGCGTGGATGGGCGATCGAGCGTCAACTGATAGTCATGCGACTTCGAATCGGTCAGCCCCGTTGTCGGTTCAACAATGGTCCACGGGCCGCCGTTCATCGAGTATTCGGCGCGGCGGAGCACGCTGATGGCGTCGGTGGCGCGCCACCGCACCGTGAGCCGCGAACCCTGCGACGTTCCCGACAGGGCTGAGATGACAGGCGCTCCGTTGTCGATCCAGAAACTCCCGCTTTCACCGCTTGCACCCAATGCCTGATCGCTGGTGTTCGACAGGGCGTCGGTGGCCGAAACCCGCAGCCGGTACTCGCCATCCGGAAATGCGGTGGAATCCCATGAATAGTAGCGATCCGTGAGGTTGGCTTTCAGTTGTTGCCATGCCGCCGCCCCCGCCAGACGAATCTCCAGCAGAAACTCCAACTTGTCACCGTTGTCGTCAGCCGCCAGCCATCGTGCGCCCAGATGCCCCTTGGCGAAGTTCACCGTTTGCGACGCGGTGGTTTCCAGGGAGAGCGGCGCCGTGGCCGGACGCCTTCTTGTGAGCGCCGGCAGAGTGATGGACGGATTTGCCGCCGCCGCCGTGGACGGGGCAGGGAAGCGGTAGTTGAACGGTGTCACTTCCACCTCTTCCACCCTGGGCGCCAGATTCTTCGGAAGGTACGCCACGTCCACCGACCGTAACTCCGGCGAACGCCCATCGGCCGCCGGTTTCAGTACCGCCCGCCATTGTAGAAATCGTGCCGCCGGCGACACCACCCGGCCGTCCTTCAGCGGAGTCCACGGGCTCCAACTGGTCTGCGGACGTTCCAGATTGCCGCTGCGCGATTCAAACGCCAGCGTGCCCCCGTTGGCCGAAGCCGCAAACTCCAGCCGGCCCCACCGAGCGAACTGCGCCGCATCGAAGATCTCGCTCTCAACCCGGCCGGAACTCTCCGCCCCCGGCCCGATCTCAAACAGGCGGCCGGCATTGGCGGTCACGGCCATCACTCGTCCGCCGCGGCCCGCGGCCAGCGCCGTCACCTGCGTGGCGGGCAGGCTCACCAGATGCGTCGCCTGAAGATCGCTATCCAACCGGTAGACGTTGCCCTTGTTGCCCGTGCCCACCCACGGCTTGCCCGAGGAGTCGATGGTCAGCGAGTAAGCCACTTCCACCGCATTCGTCCAGAGACGGCGCGGCGATCCATCCGCGGCAATCTCGATCACTTCCGAACCGCCCTGCACCGGTTGAGGCAGCGGCAGCGCCGGCGGCGTGGCCACTGGAATACGCTGAGCCATGCCCGGTTGGGCCTGCGGCGCGGGAGGCTGAATGGGCACCTGTTGAACGGTTTGCACGCCCACCTGGGCCGGAGCCAGGCGGTTGCCCGTGGCTGCCACGAACACGCGCCCGTCCCCCGATACGGCCAGCGCGGTCACCTCGCGCTTGCCCGTTTGATGCAGGACAAACGGACGTCCGTCCGCCCCAATCCGCACCACCAGTCCGTTGGGCTCCGTGCCGGCGATCACCGCGCCGTTCGAATCAACCCCCAGCGCGCGCACATTGGTGTCTTCCAGCCGCGCCCAGACGGAGCCCTTTCCCGCCGGGTCCACCCTGTGCACCTCGCCCTTGTCGCCCGTCGCCACCAGAAGATGGCCCCCGCGGTCGAACGCCAGGGCCCAGATGTACTTGGCTTTGGGATCGTAAAAAACCTCAGACTGGCCCTGAGCCGTGATCCGGTAGACCTTTCCATCGGGCGAGGTCGCCGCGAACACCTGGCCCGCCCGGTCGGCCGCAATGGCATGCACGGACAATCCATCCAGTTCGGCCAGCAGACGCCCCTTCCCCTGTGCGTCGATGATGTAAACGCGGGCGCGGTCGCCACCGGGTCCCCCGCCGCCCAGGTAGACGGAGCCGTTGGCGCCTTCCGCCGAACACCAAAGATAAGGTGTGGCCGCGTCATAAACTTCCCGCACTCCCGGCGCCAGAGTGATCAGCCCATCGCTGCGCAGGGCCAGATGCGAGAGATTCGCTTTTTCAAAGGCTGCCTGGCCGTTCTGCGACCACGTCTTCGTGTTTGTGCCCCAGACAGGCAGTGAGACCAACGCGGCACAGGCCGCCCATTTTGCAACAAGACGCATGAGGAGTCCTTACCGCACCGCGACCCGGAGCGAATAGCTGCCGGTGACCATCTGGTCCATGGCCAGGGAAGCCTGCTCCACGGCCGTTTCGTTCGCCGCCACCAGCGCGCGGCTGGAAGCGCGGCCCGTCTGCATCGCGTTCAGGATGGACGAAGGCAACCCGGGCATCACCTTGTCGTCGTAATAAACAGCCGGCCGGGTCTCCACCAGCGATACGTAGAGCCGGTTGTTGCTCCGTTCCTGATTGATCAGCGACACGGTTTCAGTCAGGTCAATGAAACGGTTGGTCTGTCCGGCGATGCTCTGCACCCGGTTCAGCGTGTCGGCATCGCTCACCAGAATGCGATGCTCGCCCCGCGCGATGCCCGCCGGAATCCGCACCCGCACCTCGCGCTCAATCCGCGTGCCGCGATACGGGCGCAGATAGATCCGTACCGGCACCTCCGCCCCCGCCTCCACTTCATTGGACCCGATCCAGGCGCTCTCAATGGCCGCCGAGCGGCGCGCCGGCAGCAGATCGATCGTTGCCTCAACGCCCTTCAGCCGCGGCGGCTTCACCGGATTGGCGAACAGCCGGTTGAACTTCTCGCCCCACCAGTTGGCCAGCACCATCGGCGGCGGGATTGGAATCTCCGTCGGCGCCTGCATGTTCTGAAGCGACAGGCTCGAATAGCCGTCCAGGTCCACCTTGCCGGAAAGCCGGTAGGTGGCATCGTCCGAAAAGTCGTTGACGCCCGAAACCGAGTTGAACAGCGTCATCATCATCAGGAACGGAGTCCACTTCTGCTGCACAAAGACGTCAAAGCGGAAGTTCTTCTCCTTCACCACAGCGTCGTTCTCCCCGCGCGACCGTACCTTCACACGCACCGGGATGGTGGCCGCTTCGGCGCCCAGAACTCCCATGATTCCGGAGTGGCGGTCCTGCTTGAGTGCCCCGACGATCTCCGTGGCGTTGCCAAACTTGTTGGGCTGAAACTGCGAGGAGAGCACCATCAGGATCTCGCCCTTGCTCATCGGCATCTCCACGGGACCCAGGTTGAAGAACGGATGCCCGAACGCCAGCACGCGCCGGCCATCGTTGTAGCTCACCGTTCCCAGTCCCGTGATGCTCATGTCGCCGCTCACCAGAACCCCGGTCACCGCGTCGCCGGGCAGCAGCGCATTCGCATAGCCCGCCACCGGTTTCGACCCCGTTAACGAACCAGCCGCACCCCCCTGCGCCGCCGTGATCCCTAGTTGTTCGAAATAGCCCCGGAACTGGCTCAGCACCTCCGTGCTGAAACCTGAAAACGTGAGCGGAGTCTCGATGGGCACCATCACCGGCCGTGCACTGGCAGGCGCGTTCATCACGTCGGCGGCCAGCGAATCCGGCAGCTCCAGCCGTGCCCGGTTGGCGCCGGTTCCGGGAACCTTGGGCGCCGCCGGCCGGCTCTGGTCAAAGTCGTTGATCTCCAGCATCAGTTCAATCGGCGTGATTCCGCAGATGGCATCCGGGCTGAAAATACTCATGCGCAGGGCCACGGCGCCAATCAGCTTCCCGTCCACGTATACCGGGCTGCCGCTCATGCCGCCCGCCACGTTCGTCCGCTGGGCTTTACCGCCCATCTTGCCCAAAATGATGTCCTGGCGTGGCCCCCAGGCGTTCTTCCACAGCCCGATGATCTCAATCGGAACCGGTTCCGGCTCGCTGCCCTCGAATACCGTCCAGGCGATGGCTTGCATGCCCCGCTTCACTTCGCCCGCCTTCAGAATCTCCACCTTGCCCGCGCGCGGACGCTCCGGCGCCGCCGTAAGCAGGGCGGCCGTCAGCAAGCCGCAAAGGACGCGCACGGCGATCGCCGGGCGAGAAATGGTTAATGGCACGATAGCTCCGCTTCCATTATACGGACGCCCTGCCGGGGCCCGGCGGACCCCGGGCGATTCCACTCGGGTATCATGAACGTTCATGCCTGTTATCGTCAACGGCGAACGGATCGAGGACGCCGCCATTCTGGAAGAGCAGCGGCTCATCCGGCCGCGTTTGCAGGAAGCCATGGAGAACGAGCCGCCCGAGGTCATCGACGCCCGCGTCACGCAATGGGCCCGCGAAAACGTCATCGAGCGCGCCCTGCTGCGCCAGGCCGCGCTGGCGGACCCTGAGCCCGTGCCCGCCGAAGCCCTCGAATCCGCCCTCCGCGAAGTCCGCGACAACACTCCCGGCCAGACCGGCTGCGTGCTGCCCGGCCCCGAAGATACCGTGCGCGCAGAGGTCGACCTGCGCCTCCGCGTCGATCGCCTGTTCGAACGTGCCGCGCGCCACGTCGGCAAGCCGCCGTCCAAGGATATCGCCGAGTACTACCGCAAGAACCGCGCCGAGTTTCAACGCCCGGAGACCATCCACGCCGCCCACATCGTGAAGAACGTCGACGCCAACACGGACGAGGCCACTGCCCGTGAAGCCATCGGCCAAGTGGAAGTCCGGCTCCGCGAGGGCGCCGATTTCGCTGAACTCGCCGATGAACTCTCTGACTGCCCCGGCCGCGGCGGCGACCTCGGCTTCTTCCCGCGCGGTGAAATGGTGGAAGAGTTCGATGAAGCCGTGTTCCCCCTGCCCGTCGGCGGCACCACCGGCATCTTCCGCAGCCCGTTCGGCTTCCACATCGCCCGCCTCCTCGAACGCCGGCCCGCCGGCGCCCTGGCCCTGGAAGAGGTGAAAGACCAGATCTCGGCCACTCTGCACCAGCAGCGGCGCGAGAAGGCCATTGAGATGTACCTCGACCGCCTCTGGAAAAACGCCCGCATTGAGGACGTCCCGTGAAGCCTGAGTTCAAGCTCTTTGCCGAGGCGGGCGCCGTCCACCCCTGTTGCTCCCCCACGCGCGCCCGGGCCGTGCGCCTCCAAGAGTCGCGCCAGCGGTCCGCCGAACGTCTCCACGCCGCATCCGGCTCCACCGCCGGCATGGTCAAGCTCGAAGGTGGAACCTTCTGGATGGGCACCGACGATGAGGAAGGCTTTCCCGCCGATGGCGAAGGCCCCATTCGCGACGTCACACTGGCCCCGTTCTGGGTGGACGCCCATCCCGTCACCAACCAGCAGTTCTCGGAGTTCGTCCACGCCGCCAACTACGTCACCGAAGCCGAGCGTTTTGGCTGGTCCTTTGTCTTTCAGGGCCACATCGAAAGCGGCCGCTATGCCTCCGTGGTGAGCGATAACGCACCTGGCACCCGTTGGTGGTGCAAGGTGGACGGAGCCCAATGGCGGCATCCGGAAGGCCCTGATACCTCCATCGGCGCGCGGCCCAATCACCCCGTGGTTCACGTCTCCTGGACCGATGCCGCTGCCTACGCCGCCTGGGCCGGCAAGCGCCTTCCCACCGAGGCCGAATGGGAGTTCGCCGCGCGGGGCGGCCTGGAGCAGAATACCTATCCCTGGGGCAACGAACTCACGCCCGGCGGACGCCATCTATGCAACGTCTGGCAGGGCGATTTCCCCGTCGCCGACCTGGGCGAGGACGGCTTCACCGCTCCCGCGCCCGTGGACGCCTTCCCGCCCAACGGCTACGGCCTCTACGCCGTCTCCGGCAATACCTGGGAATGGTGCGCGGACTGGTTCCACCCCACGTATCACTTGACAGCGTCACGGTTCAACCCCGTGGGCCCCGCCTCCGGCTCCAATCGCGCCATGCGCGGCGGCTCCTATCTCTGCCACCGTTCGTACTGCAACCGGTACCGTGTGGCGGCCCGAACTTCCAACACCCCCGATAGCGCCACCACCAATATCGGGTTCCGCTGCGTGAGGGATCTATGAGAGCCATGGCTGTTCTTGCCTTGTTGGCCGCCGGGGCGTCCGCGGCCGATCGCCTTCCGTTTGGTCTCACCGCCTCTCGGGCCGTGCTCGAAGCCTCCCTCGCCGGCCGCGGCCCATCGCGCCTTCTGCTCCTGGGCGGCCTGGATGGTTCGCCCGGCGCCACGCAACGCGTGCGGGACGAGATCATCGCCGTCGAACGGTCAAGGAAACTGGCCGGCCGCTTCGCCGTCACCGCTGTTGCCGCGGCCAACCCCGGCAATGCCGCTCTTGCGTTTCCCCCCACAGGCGATGCCTACCGCGACCAGCCGGAGTCTCATGCGCTGTGGCGGTTCATTTTGGCTGAAGCTCCGGATGCCGTGGTGATCGTAGGCCCGGATGCAGGCTTGGGCGAGGCTCTGAAATCGCTCGCCATTCCAGTCGAGCGGGCGCCGGAAAAAGGAGCCATCCTCACCCGCCTCAAGCCCCCCGTTCGATCCCAGGCGCGCATCGCCTTGGAAGCCCGCGCTGCCCGGACGCCCCGCCAGGTGGCCGATCAACTGGCCAAGGTCTATGGCTACGAACTGAACGAGGTGGCCTACATCCCGGCCTTCGCGCTGATCGCGCGGGCGCGCCTGGGCGCCGTGGCGGAGATCGAGAAAATCGTCGAGCCGTACCGCTCCGGGTCGCGCGACAGCCTGGCGAAAGCCACCTCCAGCCACTTCTCCGGCCACTTGGTCTTCGCCGATCTGGCGCGCCGCACACGGAACCCGCGGTACATCGAACTCGTCCGCGCCGCGGCCAACATGGGCTTCGATGCGGACGGCAAGCCCAGGGAATCGATGCCCATGCACAACCGCATGAGTGACTCTGTGTTCATGGGCTCGCCCATTCTTGCGGCGGCCGGCGTTCTCACCGGCGAACGCAAGTATCTCGACATGGCCGGCGTGCATTACCGCTTCATGCGGGCCCTCGACCTGCGGCCCGATGGCATCTGGCGCCACTCACCGCTCGATGAAGCGGCCTGGGGACGCGGCAACGCATTCGCCCTGCTGGGCCAGGTGCTCACACTCTCATGGCTCCCCGCCAGCCATCCCGATTTCGACCCCATCCTCCGCGATTTCCAGAATCTGGCGGCGGCCCTGGCAAAGCACCAGGACGCATCCGGCATGTGGCGCCAGGTCATCGACCATCCGGGCGCCTACCGTGAGTTCACGGCCACCAGCATGATCGCCCGGTCTCTGCTCATCGGAATCCGCAAGGGCTGGCTCGACGCGAAATCCTATCAGCCCCGCGTCGACCGCGCCTGGCGCGCCATCAACGAACGGATTTCACCCGAGGGGGAATTCACCGACGTCTGCGAATCCACCGGCGCCCAGAAATCCCTGGAAGACTACCTGCGGCGCAAAGCGGTCTTCGGCCGCGACCCCCGCGGAGGCGCCATGGCCCTTCTCTTCGCCACCGAAATGGCCGGCCTCGATTGACCCGGTCTCAATCAATCAGTGAGCCCTTCGAGGAGATCGCCCTCGGCCACCTCGACGATCTTTACCGCGCCGCTCTGCGCCTGTGTGGCGGTGATTCCCGCGCCGCTGAGCGCCTCGTCGAGGACGCCGTGCTCGACTGCCACCGGCGCTACCGGCAATACGCCGGCCGGCCCTCGCCGCGGCTCTGGCTCCTGCAATCCCTCTTCCGCGCCTCGGCTGATGCCCCCACCGTCGAGCAGGACCCGGTGCTCCGTGCCCTCGATCTGTTGCCCCGGCCACGGCGTGACGCCGTGCTGCTGGTGGATTGTCTGGAAACCTCGTCCGCTGGCGGCGCCGAGGTCCTGGGGCTATCCCCCGAAGCCTTCGCCGGCCTCCTCGCCGAAGGGCGGCGCGACTTGCTAAAACAACCGGGAATAGATGCCGCCGCCGGGGGGATTTCGTGAACAGGAGGTCGAAGGCAGCATGAACATCGAATGCCGCGCCCTCCGTCCGCTTCTGGACCGGTACCTCAGCCGCGACCTCGATCCGGAGCTGAATGAGCGTGTTGTCTCGCACCTTGCGGCGTGCACGGAATGCGGTGCGATCGTCGAAACTAACTGGCGCGTGAAACGGGCCCTGCGCCGCGCCTGGGACGCCGAAGCGCCTCCCAGGGATCTGGCCGCGCGCATTCAGGCCAGCCTCGGCGCGGAGAAGCAGTGCGATGACCCGGAACTTCGCCTCCGTCTGGCGCAGGCAACCCGGGCCGTGACCGCTCCCGCGGCCCTGCACCACCGCATCGCCGCCATGACCGCCGCCAGCCCCGATTTCGAAGCCTCCGCTCTCAATTGCGCCGCCGCCGCGCCATTGATTCAACAGTACGTCTCGCGCGAAATCGACACCGCCAGCCGCGCCTCCCTGCTCGATCATCTGGATACCTGCGAGTCCTGCGCCGGCGAAATCTCCCTTTACACAGCCGCGCGGGACAGGCTTCAGCGTGCGTTTAAACCCCTCACCGCGCCTCCCTACCTGGCTGCCCGAATCCGCGCCGGGCTCACCGCAAGCGATCGTCTGAATTGGCTCCTCGCGCTGCCATGGAAATGGGCCGGCGCCGCCGCGCTCCTCGCGATCGCCATCTGGATCCCGGCCGCCATGCTCAAACAGGCCGGCCGGCCCGCCATTCCTATGGCGTTCTCCGCCCCTCCCGCGTCCCACTTCGCCGATCTCGCGGAACCCCTTGAAATCACCGCCGGCCAACTGGCCGATATCTCACCGTCGCCCCTGCTCAGGCAGGCGGCCGGCCATTTTGGCGGCCGCGATCTGGCCGCCGCGGCGCTCGCCGCCCGGCAGGCGCTCAAGGATAACCCCAAGGATCTGGGTGCCATGCAGATGCTGGCCCTGGTGGAATACGCCAAGGGCAATTGGGCGGAAGCCTTGGCCCTGTCGAAAAAGGCTCACGCCTATTCGGACCACTCTCCAGCCGTGTGGCAATGCTGGATCACCCTGCAACTGGCGCTGCTCGGCAATGACCTCGGCCGCATTAAGGATGAATGCGCCGATCTTGAGGAACACGCCGCTCAATACCCGCGCGCCCGTGAGATCCTGCGCCAGGTACGCCTCCGCACCCGGCAACTCGGCTAACGATGCCCGGCCCGCACCGGCTTTCCATTCTTGAAATCGATCTCGATCAGTTTCTCGCTGGTCGGAATCCGCGCCACAATCTGCTTCGTTTTTGCGTCGATTACCGCACCACCGTCCGGGTACACATACTTCCCGTCCAGGCTGAATGAGATCCAGCCGGGGTGCGGCTGTTCGCCCGGATCCTTGAAGAGCGGCACCGCCGCCACGAACTTGGGCGGCATCACCGTCACATCGTAGGCATACACGTAACCGTACACGCCATCCACCACCCACACTTCCTTCTGATCCGGGCTGATATTGATCCCGTGGCTCGGCGTGGAATGGGGCTTGCGCCGCGGCGGGTTCGGAATCTGCTTCAACCGCTCGGGCGGCGTCTTCGCCTCCACCCGGTGCAGCATGCCGCCGCCCCACTTGGCTCCGTCCTTCACCGCCCCCACTTCAAAGCCCAGCAGCGCATCCACATTCGCGAACACCAGCTTCTCATCGTCCGTCACCGTGAACGGACGCACGCCCTTCGAAAAAGGACCCACCTTGAAAATCCGTTGATTGGTCTTCGTGTCCGCCACGTACACCCACGGCTCCGTCAGCACCTCCATGTACACGCGCGTACCCGCCGGATTGATCCACGTGTTGTGCGGCCCGATGCTGCCGATCGGGTCCACGTCGTAGTTCTTGCCCCGGCCCACCTGGATCTTCGCCTTCGGCTCACCGGTCTTGCAGTCCACCGCCAGCCAGTAGTCCTCATCCCGATACGGCACGTACATCGTCCGACCGTCCGGCGTCACCATCATGCTGTCGGGATACTTGCCGTGCTTCTTCTTCCACACCACCTGATCTGTTTTCAGATCCAGTGCGATCAGGTCGTCCTCCACGTTCGACGTGAAGTAGAGCAGCCCGTATCGCATGCTCGCCGCAATCCCCTTGTACGCCCCGGTGTTCGGAATGTCGATCCGCCGCAGCAGCTTGTGGCCGTCGTTGATGTCGTAAACGCTGATGCCGCTCTTGTCCGTCACATAGAGCAGCCGCTCCAGGCCATCCACTTCCTTGCCATTCGACTTCGACGCGGCGCCCAGCCCGGCCGCGCCCAGCCAACCCGCCGCGAACAACGCAATAAGACGTTTCATCGGTGGCCAGTATACAACACCAGCCCCGCTACAGCGGGCGGCGCCGCAACGTCAGCACAAGCACTCCAGCCGCCCCCAGCGAAGCCGCCAGATACCAGTTCGCCCCCGTGAACGACCCCGTGGATTCCTTCATCCACCCCGTCACATAAGGACCCACAAATCCGCCCAGGTTCCCAATCGAATTGATCAGCCC
Organism: Acidobacteriota bacterium; assembly: GCA_016870915.1. Taxonomy (GTDB): domain Bacteria; phylum Acidobacteriota; class Terriglobia; order Bryobacterales; family Bryobacteraceae; genus VFZY01. The sequence goes on from VFZY01000052.1 coordinate 27,525, forward strand.
CACCGCGCCCGCCGCCGCCGGACCCGAAAGGAACGCCGTCGGATAGGACCACCACACGCTCATCGGCGCATACACACCCACCGCCGTGATAAACAGAAAAATCAGATACACCGCTGGGTCCCGCACGAAAGTGCCGGCCGCCATCGCCGCCCCCGCCGCCAGCAGATGCACCGCGCAGTGCCACCGCTTCTCATCGCGCCTGGAAGAGGAGTGGCCCGTGTAAGCGGAAGCCGCCAGCGAAACCAGCATCGCGCCGGCCACCACCTGCCCGATCATTGTGTTCTCCCAACCCGAAAGATCCTTCAACACCGTGGGCATCCAATAGTTGAAGCCCCAGAATCCGGTGATCCACAGGAAGTAGATCAGAGCCAGCTTCAACACCTCCCGGTCGGAAAGCGCCTCCCGCAGCGAATACCGCCGCACCGCCGCCTTGGCCGCCTGCTCCGCGGCGAACTGCCTCTCCAGGTGCTCCCGCTCCGCCCCCGTCAGCCATCGGGCCTCGCGCGGCCAATCGGCCATCCAGTAGATCACCACCACGCCCAGCACCACGGCGGGAATCGCCTCCAGCAGAAACAGCACCTGCCAGCCGGCCATCCCGAACATCGGCTTGCCGGTCAGCCACCCGGCCAGCGGCGCTCCCACCACGCCGGCCGCCTGCAGCGACGTCAACATCAACGCAATCGCCCGCGCCCGCTCCCCCGCGCTGAACCAGCGCGGAATGCAGCTCACATAGATCACCGGGTAGAGGCTCGCCTCCGCGACACCCAGCAGAAACCGGATCAGGTAGAACTCCCACGGCGTGGTCATGAACGCCATCAACCCGGAGACCAGGCCCCAACTGATCATGATGCGCGCCAGCCACAGTCGGGCGCTGAACCGCTCGGCGATCAGCGCGCCGGGAATCTCAAACAGGAAGTACCCGGCAAAGAAGATTCCCGCGCCCAGCCCGAAGACCTCGGCGTTGAAGCCCAGGTCGCGATTCATCGTGAGCGCGGCATAGCCGATGTTCACCCGGTCGATGTAGGCGATCACCGAGGTCAGGAACAGCGGCAGAATGATGTTCCAGTACGCCTTGCGCCGGGCGCTGGCAGGGACCCCGGTATCGGGCGGCGTGGGAGTGACGGATACGGGCAAGGTCCCATTGTAACCGCGCTCACCGGGACAGGCTCAAAGCTGAAAAGATGGCCGAAAAAATGGCCGGCCCCACTCGGGAAGCCGGCCATCGCACTGCTCGCGAATCGATGCTACCAGAGCAGCTTCAGGGCAAACTGCGTCTGGCGCGGCGCGTTCGCCGTGCCAGTCACACGCCCGAACTGCGCATTGCCCACCGTCGCGTTCGGCAGGCCGAACACCGGATGGTTGAGCGCATTGAAGCTCTCACCGCGCAGCTCCAGTTGGACCCGTTCGCCCACCAGATTGAACTGCTTGAACACCGACATGTCGAACGTTTCAACAAAGTCGGCGCGCAGCGTCGGGTGCATCCGGCCCATGTTGCCGAACGTGTACTGCGCCGGCAGCCGGAACGCGCTCGTGTCGAACCAGCGCTCCAGGGTCGGATTGTCCAGGTCGGCCCTCACGCCCGTGGAATCCGGCCGCTGTCCGCCGCCGAACGAGAAGCTGGTGTTGCCCGTGGTGGTCATCTGTACGGGCTGGCCGCTGCTCAGAGTCAGGATGCCGTTCACCTGCCACCCGCCCAGGGCCGCATTCATCGCCTTGTTCCAGTTGGCGCCAAACTGCTTGCCCTTGCCGAACGGCAGTTCGTACGTGGACGTCACCACCAGCCGGTTCCGGTAGTCATACGGCGAAATCGACCGGTCGCAGGCCCGGCAGTTGAAGTTCCGGAAGCCCGACGAATCCCACGCATTGTCGCCGCCATCCGAGATCAGCTTCGAGAACGTGTAGGCCACCACGGCGGTGCCGTTTTGCGAGAACCGCTTCCGCAGCGTCACCTGCAGGCTGTGGAAGTTCGAGTTCCCCCACGACGTGCCGGCGAACGAAACGCCCGGATACTGCGGATACGGCGTCAGCAACTCTCCGCGCTGCACGTTGCGGTTCGACAGCACACCCACGGGAATTCTGCCGAAGAACGGATTGGGCACCGTGTCCAGCAAACCTGCGTTCGGCCGGATGAGCGAGTCCGCCAGTTGGTCCATCTGCCAGCCGAGAGGAAGATGCGTCCCCTTGTTGCCCGCGTACGCCAGATCAAGCACCAAACCTGGTCCCAGGTCCTGGCCGATTGAGAAGTTCCACTGCGTGTTGTACGGCGTCGTCATGGTGGACGGGATCGGAGACCCCACACCCTGCCCGAGCGCCGCGCCCAGACCGTTCACGGATCCTTCAGGCTGCAGCACCCCATTCGGGAACGGGTTCCGCAACAGATCCGTCGGCGTCACTCCGTCAATCGTCGGCACCCAGGGCGTCGCGGCGCGGAAAGGAGCCGTGCCGTAGTTATTGGCGCCATACGTTGCCATCGTGTAGAAAATACCGCCGCCGGCGCGGATCACCGTGCCCGGCCGCAGTTGATACGCCAACCCGATACGCGGAGCGATCTTGCCCCATTCAATGGACTTCAGCGTCCGTCCCCGGTTGCCCTTGTTGGCGAACGTCCAGCCGCCCCGCAGGTTCAGCCCCGTCGGTCCGCTCAGCGGATGAGTCGCGCTCGGATCGAAAACCGCATAGCGGTCATACCGCTCGGTCAGCCCGGTCTCGAAGTCCCAGCGCAGGCCCAGGTTCAGGGTCAGCTTGCGGTTCACCTTCCAGTCGTCCTGAAGATAGAAGCCGTAGCTCTTGCTCTCCAGCGCCGGACGGATTCCGTGCACTTCGCTCCCGCCCGCGCCCGTGCCCAGCAGGAACGAGGCAAACCCAAAGCCGCCATTGGCCGAGACCACGCGGGGGTCGGGCCCCTGCGTCATCGCGCGGTTGAAAGTGAAGTTCAGACTCCACGGAGCCTGCATGTGATTGATCAGGTTCTCCCGAATTTCCGTCCCCACCTTCATGCTATGGCTCCCGAATACCTTCGAAAGGGTGCTCACGATGGTGTGGGACTGATTGGCCGAACGGAAGTTCCAATGGTGCAACAACCCCGGCATCGTCATCTCCTCGACGGCGAACTCGGGGAACACCAGCAGGTCCGCGCCCGTTTCCACACTCGTGGGCAGCCCCAGCGAACTCGGCCGGAAGTTCTTGTGCCAGCTGCCGCGATCGAGAATCGACCGGGCAAATCCATACCGCAGGCTCAGCAGCGTGGTGGGGTTGATCGTCCAGCTATAGTCAAGCGCGGCGTTCTGCAGGCGTTCATAGTTCGAATAGCAGCCGCCATCGGGGCACCCCGGCCCCGCCCACAACTCGGGCTGTGAGTTGATGTTCTGGAAAATCGAATAACGGAAGAAAATACGCTGATTCTCGTTGAAGTTGTGGTCGAACTTCATCGTTCCGCGGTTCACATCCGTCGGGGCCTTGCCCTGAAAGAAAAAGTTGTTCTGGCCCGTGTTGGTCTGGCCCGGCAGATTCGGCCGCGGCCCGTAGAACTTCAGCACGTTGGCGGATACCGGGTCCACCCGGGTGGCTGGAATCCGGTTGCCGGGAAACACCGTGCGCAGAAACTGGCCCGGCCGCGCCGGATCGGGCGTGGTCGAAAACGGGTCGTAGATGTTCCGCAACGCGCCCGCGGCCGTCAGCGTTCTCGAAAAATCGCCCGCCATCTGCTCGTTGGTGGGAAGAGTGAAGAAGCGCGTCGACGCCGAGCGCTGCCGGCGTCCCTCATACACGGCGAACCAGAACGTCTTGTTCCGGCCGTCATACATTCTCGGAATCACCAGCGGGCCGCCCGAACTTGCGCCGAACTCGTTCCGCTGGAACTTCGCCAGCCGGGCGCCGCTCGCATTGGCGAACCAGTTGTTGGCGTCCATCTTGCTGTTCCGCAGGAACTCGAACACGCTGCCATGAAGCGTGTTCGTCCCGGACTTGGTGGCGATCGTCAGCACGCCGCCGCCAGACCGTCCATACTCCGCGCTGTAGGAATTGGTCTGAATCCGGAACTCCTCCACGCCTTCCACTGAAGGCACGGCGCTGTTGGCGTTCATGTTCGCCGTGTTCGAATTCATCGTCACCGGCACGCCGTCCATCAGAATCGCGTTCGAGGAGTCGCGCCCGCCGTTCACCGTGAAGATACCAATGGAGTGGAATCCCTCATTCGCGCTTCCCTGCGCGGGGCGCTGTGGAAACACGCCCGCCGTCGCCCAGGCCAGCGAAAAGATGTTGCGGCCGTTCAACGGCAGGTCAATGATCCGCTTGTTCTCAACCACGCCGCTCAGCGTGGCAGTGGTCGTATCCACCAACTGCGCACCACCCGTCACCGTCACGCTCTCCGATACCGCGCCCACCTGCAGCGTAATGCTCACTTCAGCCTTCTGCTGCGTGGCAATCGGCACCAGTTCCACCAGGTGGACACGGAAACCGGCTTTCTCCGCCCGCAGTTTATACCGTCCCGGCGGCAGTGGCGATACCAGGTAGAATCCACTCTCATTCGACGTGGAACGCAGGGTCACATTGCGGTCAAGATCGGTCACCACCACGCTGGCGTCGGCAATCGCCGCGCCCGACGGGTCGGTCACCAGACCGGAAATCTGCCCGGCTACGGTCTGCGCGCTCACACTTGAGCTCAGCAGAACAGCCAGCGTCATCAACGCCGTGAAGGCTCTAAACCCACATTTCCGTTTTGAGCCGCGCGTGCGAATCTCCTGGATGCTCGTCCGCATCAATATCGATAGGGGTTTGAAGGCAGCGAAGACCCCTGCGGAGGACAGCACCCAATGGGTGACAAACAAAACCAGCCCTTTCAGCTCTCGTTCAACGGCCTTCTCAAGATCGACTTCCAGGGATCGCGCGTTACTTCCGATGGTGGTCTGATCCTGGTGCGTGAGTTGGATGAACGGCTGGGCTTCGGTGCTCTCATTGCCCAACACCTGACTGACTCACGGCGCGGCAAGAATACCCAGCTTCCGCTGGCGGACCTACTGCGCCAGTCCGTCTACAGCCGGATTGCCGGCTACGAGGATGTCAACGATGCCGAGCGGCTCTCGCAGGATCCAACCTTCCGGCTGA
>VFZY01000053.1 GCA_016870915.1 Acidobacteriota bacterium
GCCCATGCCGCCAAAGCCGCCGCCCATCCCGCCGTAACCACCCATCCCCATCCCCATGCCGCCGTACCCCATGCCCATGCCGCCGAAGCCGCCAAACCCCATACCCATGCCCATGCCGCCAAAGCCGCCGAAGCCCAGAAAGCCCATGTAGAGTTGCATCACCGCCATGGCGAGTCCGTCCGCGCGTCCGTACTTGACCCGGTACACAAAATTGTCCGTCGTCCCCACCGGCGCCTTGGACTCAATGTCCAGCTTCTTGATCCAGTCCTCGATCTTCGGAAAAATGCCGGGGTTCGGAGCCACGGCAATGATCATGTTGATGCGGTCCACGGCAAGAAACCGCGCCGTCGCCGACTTCTCGCTCAGCGACAGGGACTTCAGCACCGTCTCCAACTCCTTCACCACGTCCGACGCCTTGCCGTACTTCATCTCATACAGCTTCACCCGCTGGTCCGCCAGCGTCTCGCTGTCGAACATGCTGATCAGGTCCATCGTCCGTCGCATGTTCCGCGCGTTGTCCAACAGGATCAGCAGATTCGCCGGCTCGTAGTCCGCCAGCTTGGCGCCCTCGCCCACGAACGGGTCCACCAGCTTCTTGATCTCGGTCACCGAAACGAACTTCAGAAACACCAGGTTCAGCACCATCCGCTCATCGTCCGGAAGCGGCTTGTCGTCACTCTGCGGTGTCACCGGCAGCCGCGCCATCTCGGTCGCCGGCACAATGCGGTGAATATCGCCCACCTTCACCATCACCGCCTGGTTCATGCGCAGAATCGTTTCAAGAAGCGTCTGTACATCCACGGCCTTGATCTCGCCGTAGGTGTTGATCGAAACCGTGCCGCCCTTGATGCGCGGGTCCAGGATGTAGTTGATCTTCAGCCGGCGTGCCAGCATGTCGATCACCTCGGTGAGCGAGGCGTTCGGCAGGTTGAGAACCAGGTTGCCCTGTGCCTGCGCGGCAGCCGGGGAAGGCGCCAGGGCCGTCATCGCGGCCCCACACAAGGCCAGTCGTGTCAGTGCTCGGAACATCGTGTTTCGCATCGGTTGCTCTGTCTGTTACTTCCTCGCCGCCAGGGTCTTTTCCCAGACAGCCTGCTCATCCGGATCCAGTGCATCTTTCTTCTTCGTCCACTTGGCGATACCGAACGGAGTCGGTTTCGTGAACCGCACCGAGTCCCCGTCGTCCTCCGCCACCATTCCCGCCGGAAGCTGCGCATCGGCCGGCCGCGTCTCATCGTGCGGGAACTTCGACCAGCCGAACGGTGTACGCCGCCACTGCCACGCCTGCCCCTTCGCGTCCGTGTGCAGGTAAACGTTCTCGGAGATCCGGCGCGCGTTCTTCGGCGGCTCCACGGGCGCGGCTTGCGCGGCGGCCTTCTTGGCTTTCCCCGCGGTCCCTTTCGCGACCCCTTTGGCCGGCGGATTCTGCGCCCACGCTCCGGCACACAGGCAAAGCACAACGGCAATCGTCTTCATCAGCTTTCCTCCCTACTTCACGGCTTCCCAGAAGCAAGCCTGTCCGAACGGCGTGGCGGTCACCACTTTCTTGTAGCCGCCCACCACCGTGCCCGGCGCCGAGGTCTCTCCCGCCTGGCAGTACTTCTTGTCCGTTCCCGTCATCGCCTGCCCGGGGCCCGGGGTGGCCGGCGCCGCCGGGGTCAGGTTCGTCGTCGACGCCGCCGCAACGGGTGCCGCGGCCGCCGCCTGGCCGGCTTGCGGTCCGGGTTCCTTGTACCGCAGCTCGGCAATCGGTTTCTTGATATCCACGCCCTCGAACTGGAACACGATCTCCGTCTCGCTCAGCGAGACCAGGGTCAGGTCCCCGATCTTTCCGCCGGCCCGCACCGCATGCTGCTGCCCGCCGCGCGAGCGGTCCGAAAGAAACACCGTCGGTCCGTCGCCAATGTCCATCACGCCATGCACCACCGGCAGCGGGGGCGTTGGCTTGGGCGCCGGCAGTTCCACCACCACGTTCGGATTGCGGTCCTTCGAGAACAGCGTTTTCTGGGCCACTTCCAGATACTCCGCGCCGGTCACCGGCTGCGGCGCGGGCGGCGCGGCGAACTCTCCGGCCTTGGCCGAAGCCACCCGCCGCGACAATACCTCCTGGCGCCGGGTCTCGGCCTCGCGCCATCGCGAATGCAACTCGAACGACGCCCAGGCCACGGCCGCCGCCAGCGCGGCGCTCAACAGAGCCAGTCTGCGCTTCATAACGCGCCAAAACCCTTCTTCTCGGGAATCAGCTTGCGCGGCACCAGCGCCGAAACCACAATCCGCACCGGCATCACCTTGTCCTTCTCCCGCGCACCGCCAATCCGGATCTCGGTTGCCGAAAGCAGTTCCGTCTGCGCCGAAAAATCGGCCAGCAGGTTCACCAACTGCTCCACGCGGCATTCGAAGTTGAGCCCGATCGAGATCTCGCCGTAGTGGTCGCCCACCGCGCGCAGCCGCGCCAGGTCACTCGACTTCAACTCAATCGGAGGAGCCTGGGCTTGCAGCAACCGGCGCACCACCTGCTGCAGCCGCGCCTCCACCTGCGGGGCTGTGTCGGCAACAAGCAGACCCTTCTCACGCTCCTTGAGTTCACCGTCGGCCCGCTGCGCCAATTCCTGCCGCGCGGGCACCGCGGCGGCCACCTGCCGCAACCGGTCCAGCCGCCTCTCGGCCTGCTCCACCGAGGTTCCACCGGTCACCACCGCCGGCGCCGGATCCTCCGTTGCCCAGTAGGCCGCCAGCGCCATCGCCAGCGCTGCTCCCAACAGCATCAGGGCGCGCCGGTCCCGGGCCGATAGCTTCACTTCGCCACCCCTTCCCGCTGCGCCCGGATGCGAAACGTCTCGCCCTTCTCCACCCGCGTGATCGGCACCGTGAACTCGGCGTTCCGGAACAGCGGTGAGGCGTCGATGATCTTGAGTAACTCCGCCGCGCTCTCGGTTTCACCCGCCACGACGATGCTTTCGCGGTACAGTTCCAGCGCGCCAAGATAGGCGGGCGGAGGCAGCAGCCGCGTGACCTCTCGAATAGCGTCGAGATCGGCCTTGGCCCGGCCGCGAAACTCGGCGATCTGCTGCAGCCGGCCCTCCGTCGATGCGGCCACGCGCTCCAACTCCGCGGCCCGCTTCGCCTGCGGTTCCAGCTTCTGAATCTCCGCGGCGATCGTTTCCCGCAGCCGGCGCTCCTGCAGCGCGCTCTCGGCGCTCAACGCCACGGCCAGCAGCGCCAGCACACTCGCCAGCACAGCGGCCGGAATGAACATCGCCCGCGAACTCTCCACCCGGCGCGCCGCCGGCAGCAGGTTCAACGGCAAAGCCAGGCGCGGGCACGCCGACGCCAGCGCCGCCGCCCGCGCCAGCGGATGCTCGCCGCCGCCCGGAATCGCGTCGTTGAGAGCCCGCGCCGCCGTCTCCGCCGGAAGCCGCATCTCGGCCAGAACGCGAGGCAGCACCGCATCCGCCGAACCCGCGAGATTCACCGAGAAAACCGGCCGGGCGGCACTCTCGGCATAAACCTCCACGCCCTCACCCGCTTCGTGAGTCGCCACGCCCTCCGCCGGCGCGCCCCACAACCGGATGGCGGAGTGGATGGCCGAGGCGGAAAAGCTGAAGCCGCGCACCGCCACGCCTGCTTCGCCGAACAGGTCGGCCAGCTCGTCCACCACGGTCCGCCGCGCAATCCCGATGAGAACGTGGCTCGTGTCGCCCAACCGCGCAAAGCCGGTCACCACGTCGTCCTCGGCGTACGGATGCAGCGCCTCGGCCTGAAACAGCACCGCCGCCGCGAGGTCCTTCGAGGAGACACCCGGCAACGCGACGGTTCGCATGATCACATCGGCGCGAGGCAGCAGAACAACCGCCGCCACATGGCTTGCCCCCTGCGCCTTCAGGAACGCCGCGTACTCCGTGCCCCATTCCGTGGCATGGCGTGCACGAAAGTCCTCGATCCGGAGCCATCCGGACACGCGTGCCCCGCCGGGCCGCACCCGCACCACGCTCACCGTGAGATCCCGGGCGCCCACCTCAATGCCCACACCCGTGCCGAAGGCCAGCCAGTTCACTGCACTACCTCAGGCACCGGAGCGTCGTCATACCAGCGCAGAACGTGGAACGGACGTCCATCCACAGGCCGCATCAATCGCTTCACCAGAACCGCCACCGAGCGCCGTGCATCCGAAAGCCGGCCGTCCGCCGCGCGAGCCCGCGCCGTCGCCCGAAGTGTAAAAGCCGTGCCGCCCCCAATCGCCAGACGCCGCAACGCGGGGCTTCCCAACTGCACGAACGGCATGAGCTGTTCCTGGGCAAGAAACGGAGTCTGGCGCCGGTACTCAGTCACCGCCGCGATCTCCTGCGGAGGCAGGCCAATCGCGGCCATCAGGGCCGGATGAATCGTATTGATGTCGAACGTATCCGTGGCGCCGTACACCGATACGCAATCGCGCAGGCCGCCGCGGTACTCAAGCGCGCCCTCCGCGTTCCGCTCGTAGGCGCCGTGGAAAAGCTCCGGTGTCATGCCGTGCACAAGCAACAGTTCCTCAATCTCCTCTATAGACGCGTGGGGCGCCGAAAAAGACGGAACCCGGGTGAGATAGAAGGGGTCGAACCGTCCGCCCCGCGCGTCGGTCAGCGGTGTCCGCCACTCGAAAATCGCCGCCGCGATGATCTCGGCCTGCCGCGGGGGAGTCCCCAGCGCCAACAACAGCCGCATCAGCACCTCGGGACGGCTGGTGTTGATGTTCAGCTTTGACCACTCCGGAATGATCTCCACCCGCGCCTGCCCGCCCGGAAACTCGAAGTCGAGATACGGCAGACCCGGCGTGTGATACCGCGACCGCCCGCTTGGCTCCTGGCTGAGCGGTCCCCACAGCATGTACAGCATCGCCCGCTCAATCGCCCCGCGGGCCAGGAAGTAGGCCTTGGTCTGATCAAGCGACGTCGAAGTCCGCTCGTTCTCCTGCCGCACCGTGTTGGCCACCGAAAACGCGATCGCCCCCAGGGCCGCCGAAAGCCACAGCACGCTCAGCAGCGCGCCGCCACGGCGGGTCTTCGAAGCGCGACGTTCTTCAGAGGCCATCGGCATAGTTCTGATACGGCGACTTGGTCAGGAACACCGGCATCGTCAACCCGGTCGGCTGAATGCGCGAAGCGTCCGCTTCAAGAAGCGTCAGTTCGATCCGGATCGCTGTTGGCCACTCCTGCCACAGCCAGCGGTCCACCCACTGCTCCGGCGCCGGCGGCAATGCCGGACGCTGGTACCAGAACCGGCACGATCGCAGCTTGTCCGCCAGAATGAAGGACCGTGGACCCGCTTCAATCGGCCGGAAACGCGGGACCATCAATCTTGAGACCGGGTCGGGCTGCAGCCCGAAGCAGTAGAAACCGGTTCCCACCGGGCCCGTGTACAGGTGCTCGTTCACAATCAGCCGGACCCCCTGATTGCCCGCGCCCGGAATCACCAGAAACTCGGCCACCCGCGGCGCGCCGCGCCCCGCCTCCTCAATCGAGTAGCTGGAGACCAGCCGCATCGATTCGGCCTCGCCCTGGAAAAACAGCATCCGCGCCGGCGGGGCCGCCGGGGCCGGCCGGCAGAACGCCATCACCGGCATCAGCCCCGCGACGAACTGCTTGCTGATCCGCTGCGCACCCAGCACGCGCCGGTTGGCCCCAATGCGCGAGTTGGTCCGCTCCATCGCATTCAGGCCAATGCGCATCGCCATCAGAATCCCAACCGAAAGCAGGCTCACCAGCGTCACCGCGATCAACAGCTCGATCAGCGTGATGCCCCGCTGCCGCCGTCTCACCGCTTCGCTCCCTGAGCCATGAAGGACGGGTGCCGCAGGTCGTTACTGGTGAGCACTCCGCGGCGGTAGCTCTCAAGCGTCAGCTTGCGGCGCTGCGGGCCGGACATCCACCACGCCTCCAACTCCACCCGGTCCAGCATCATCAGCCCGCCGCCACCTTGCTGCAGCATCTCGTGCGGCTCAATCAGCACCCGCCAGCCGCCGTCGACGCCGCCGGCCGTGGCCGGATCCCACCGGCCCTCCACCGGCGTGAATCGAGTGAAGTTCTGGCTGGAGAGGATCTCATCCATCTTCCGATGGGCGAGCACGGTCATGCGGTCGTAGTCCGTCAGCCGTGAGGCGTTCCGCACTGATACGGAAAGACTGGACAGCAGACCCGCCACCGCGATGCCCATCAGCGTGGTGGCCACCAGCACCTCAAGCAGCGTGAATCCGCGCTGGTTTCTCACTTCTCCGGCTCCGGTGTTTCGACGCGCGGCACCCCGCCAATCGGGTCGATGCGGACAATCCGGCGCGCCCCGCGCTTGTTCTCAATCTCAACGCCCACGCGTGGCATCGCGCCGCCCGGGTAAAGGTAGAACCGGCGAGGCCCCGGCACGCTGTCGGTGCTCTCCGGAAGCACCCGCCGGATCACGAGACCGTCGGTGAAGGTGAGCGTGCGAAGGAAACCCTTCTCCGTGCTGCGCGCCTCGAGCCTGCTCTTATCACGGACAATGGTCACCTCCACCATCCGCTGGCGCCGCTCCGCGTACGTCATGGAGGCGTTGAGGAAGTTGGCCGCGTCGTCGGTGGCCGCGCGAAGCCGCAGGGAATCGATGCCGCTCGCCACCGAAGGAAAGGTGATGCTGGCCATCACGCCGATCAGCGCGACCACCACCATCATCTCCACCAGTGTGATGCCCCGGCGCACGCGGCTACTGGCTCTTCCAACTGACGACGTCCGCGTTGATGCCTTCGCCTCCCGGCTGGCCGTCGGCGCCCAGGGAAACGATATCGGGCTCATCGCCATGCTCCCCGGGGTACTTATAGAGGTAGGGGCGCCCCCATGGATCGACGGGCACATCCTGCGGAAGGTACGGGCCCTGCCACTGGTTGAGACCCTGCGGCCGCATCCGCAAAGCCGTCAGGCCCTGTTCGGTGGTGGGAAAGAGGCCGGTGTCCAGCTTGTAGGCGCCCAGCGCGGTCATGAACCCGTTCAACTGGGCGCGTGCCGCCGTGATGCGGGCGGTGTCGCCCCGGGACAACAGGCGCGGGATCACCAGCGCCGAAAACAGCGCGATGATGGTCACCACCACCAGCATTTCGATCAGCGTGACACCGCGCCGGTTTTTTGCGCGCCGCTCTCCGGCTCCCGTTGGATTGGGTCTATTCATTGGTTACACCGCCATTTCATTGATGCTTGTGATGGCCAGCAGCATACTCAGGATCAGCGAGCCCACCACCACGCCCATGATCAGGATGACCAGGGGTTCGAACACCGAGGTGAAGCGGCGGATCGCCGCCCTGGTATCGGCCTCATAGATCTCGGCCATGCGGCCGAACATCTGGTCCAGCTTGCCGGTCTCCTCACCCACGGTGAGCAGATGCCCGGCCAGCGCCGGAAACTCCTTGGTGCGCTTCAGCGGCGCCGCGATGCCCTCGCCGCGCTTCACACCCTGCGCCACCGCGTCGAGCGTGCCCGCGATTCGCTGGTTGTTCAGAATCGCCCGCGCGATTCCCAGCGACTGCACCAGCGGCACCGAGTTCCGCACCAGCGTCGACATCGCGCGGGCAAAGCGGGCCACCTCGGCCTTCCGCAACGCGTCGCCCAGCAGCGGAATCCCAAGCCGGAAGCCGTCCCACCAGTAGCGGCCCGCGGCGGTCCGTATGTAGGTCTGAAACACGGCCGCCGCGGCTGCCAGAGCCAGGCCCGCCATCCAGCCGTAGGTCTGCACCACCTTGCTCGCCTCCAGCATGATCTGCGTGGGCAGCGGGATCGCCATCCGCGACTGCTCGAACGCCGAGGCAAAGCGCGGCACCACGAACTGAAGCAGCACGATGATCGAGCCCAGGCCCACGAACGCCAGCAGGGCGGGGTAGACCATCGACGAGATGATGTAGTTCCGCAGGTCGTCCCGTGTGCGCTCGAACTCGGCCAGCTGCTCGAACACCTGCGAGAGCGAACCGGAAGCCTCGCCCGCGCGCACCATGTTGACGTAGAGGCTGCCGAAGCAGGCGGGCTGCGTGGCCAGACTGTCGGCCAGCGACTTGCCGCCCTTCAGCACCCGCAGAATGTCCTGCAGGATCTGGCGGAAATCGGCCCGCTCGGTGAGTTCGGTGGAGATGGCGAGCGCACGGTCCAGCGCCACGCCGGAGTTGAGCAGCGTGGCCAGTTCCTGGGTGAAGAACAGCACATCGCGCCGGCGGCTGCGGTTGATGGTGAACCAGGCGGTGAGCTTGGCGCCCACATCGAGCGAACGCTGCTGTTCGGTGCCCACGTAGACCGGCGCCAGGCCCTGGCGCCGCAGTTCGGCCGCCGCTCCCCGCTCTGTCTCCGCGGTGATGGAGCCCGCGCGGGTCTTCCCGTCCGGTGTCACGGCGCGATAGTGGAAAGCGGCCATTCGCTAGAACTCCTGGGTCACCCGGAGCACCTCATCGGGCGTCGTCGTTCCGTTGGCCACCTTGAGCCATCCGTCCTCGCGCAGCGTGTGCATGCCGTTCCGGCGCGCGGCCGCCGTCAGATCGCCGGCGTCGGCGTTGGCCATGATCAGCTTACGCAGGTCTTCGTTCAGTTCCATCATCTCGAAGATGCCAACGCGGCCCGCATAGCCGGATCCGAAGCACCGGTCGCACCCGGCTCCGCGCCAGGTGGGCACCTGTTCACCTGTGGGCGTCATGCGCGGCTCGGATTCGGTGCGGCAGCCGCGGCAGATCACGCGCACCAGCCGCTGCGCCAGCACACCCACCAGGGATGAGGTGATGAGGTAATTCTCCACTCCCATGTCGGTGAGCCGCGTGATGGCGCTGGGCGCATCGTTGGTGTGCAGCGTGGAGTAGACAAAGTGGCCCGTCAATGCGGACCGTATGGCCACATCGGCGGTCTCGCGATCGCGGATCTCACCCACCATGATGACGTCCGGATCCTGGCGCACAATGTGGCGCAGGCCGGCGGCGAACGTCAGGCCGATCTGCGGATTGACGTGGATCTGGTTGATGCCGTCCATCTGATACTCCACCGGGTCCTCGATGGTGATGATCTTCTTGTCGCTCTGGTTGATCCGCTTGAGGGCCGAATAGAGCGTGGTGGACTTGCCGCTGCCGGTGGGGCCGGTGACCAGGAAGATGCCATGGGGGAGCTGCGTGTAGTGCTCCATGCGGTCGAGCATGCGGTCGTCAAAGCCAAGCCGCCGCAGATCGTAGAAGTCGCCGGCGGAGCGGTCAAGCAGGCGCATCACCACGCTTTCGCCGTAGAGCGTGGGCAGGGTCGAGACGCGCAGATCGATTTCACGTCCCAGCACCTTGATCTTGATGCGGCCGTCCTGCGGCAGCCGCCGTTCGGCGATGTTCAGCTTGGCCATCAGCTTGACGCGCGAGATGACCGCGGCCTTCATTTCACGCGGCGGCGCGTCCTGCTCCTGCAGGACACCGTCGACGCGGAACCGGATGCGGAACTCCTTCTCGAACGGCTCGATGTGGATGTCGCTGGCGCGCTTGTCCGCGGCGCCGGCGATCATGGCGTTGACCATGCGGATCACGGGCGCTTCGCTGGCCATGTCGCGCAGGTGCTCCAGATCCTCCGAGACCTCGGCGCCCGCGTCGAAGGCGGCTTCCTGCTTCTGGGACTCGCCGAAGTGGCGGTCGATGGCGTCCAGGATCTCCTGCTCGGCGGCAAGCACCGGCTCAACGCGCAGGCCGGTGGCGGCGCGGGCCGCGCCCAGCGTTTCAAAGTCCAAAGGATCGGCCATGGCCAGCCGGAGCACGCCGCCGTCCAGTGCGTAGGGAATGGCGCGTGACTGGCGCAGGAAGCGCGCGGCCAGACGCTCGGTCTCCGGAGACGAAGCCGGTGGACCCTCAAGAGTCACCAGCGGCGTGCCCAGTTGATCCGCCAGCGCGGCCAGAACGTCCTTCTGCGCGATGAAGCCCAGGTCGACGAGCACTTTGCCGATCTTTTCGCCGCGCTCCTTCTGAAGCTCCAGCGCGCGGTCAAGATCCTCCGCCGTGATCAGGCGGCGATCGATCAGCATCTCCCCCAGCCGCATCACTGTTCCCCTGCTCCCGGCCGCGGAATCAAAACACCTTTTCCTCGATGGCCGTGTTCAGCGCCTCTTCCTTGCCTCGCGCTTCCATCAACTGGCCCCGGCGGGACTGCATCAGCAACTGCCCGGGCAGGCCAGTCTGGCTTTCCCACGGCAGGTAGAACAGAGACACGGCCACCGCAATGCGCTCCTCGCGCGGCAGGCCCTCGAGCGATACGGCCGCTTCGGAAAGCAGTTGGCGCATGGCCTGGCGCAGCAGCGGCAGGCGGTCCAGCTTGCGCTGGCGCAGCTTCGCGATATCTTCCGGCTTCATCTGCGGGCGGAATGGCGAGATGGCCGCCGGGGCCAGATTGACCTCGGCTGAAAACACCGCGCCGTAGCCATCCAGGTACACGCCCCGGGCCGGCCCCAGCAGCGCGAACGGGTCATCGTAGAGCGTCTCCACCTTGCGGTTGAACGACTTCTCAAGCGCCACCAGACCGCTGCGCGCAACGGTGCTCTTTTCACTGGCGCAGGTGGCCGCCGCGCCCAACAGAAGTCCCAGGGTCACCGAACGGCGGGCGATCATTCCTGGCCTCCCACATCCACCGCGTCGCGGCTGGCCAGCAGGATGCGGTTCATCTGCTTCTTCATCAGTTCAAAGTTCGCTTCCATGGTGAGCCGCTCGGCGCGCCGCTCCAGTTCATAGCGCTGGCTTGCCGCGTTGAGCGCCGTCCGCACCAGGCGCGCGCTCTCCTCGGAATGCCGGGCCTCGGCCAGGGCCGTTGCCCGGGCCACCAGCGCGGGCATCCGCATCTGAAGCTCCGCATCGATTCCCGCTGCCACTTCGCGCCGCACCAGCGCGGGGTCCGTTGCCAGGGCCTTCTGGCCCCACACGGCGTGAAACACAATGGCCGCGGAGAGCACGCCCGCCGCCGCGAAAGTCCATTGAGATGAAGGCCACAGCCGCTGCCACCAGGTGGGCTCGAAGACCTTGTCCGAAACAAAGGCGATGCGCCGCGGCATCTCTTCCCGCGGCAGGGCGGTGAGCGCCGCGCGGGTCACATCCAGACGGTCGCGCTCGGCGGCGCAATCCCGGCAGGTCTTCACGTGCGCTTCGAACTCCAGGCGCGCGGCCGGGGTCGCCTCACCCAGCACGTAATCCATAACGAGGTCTTTGGAACAGTTCACGATTGCCCTCGCGCGCCGGCCGGGGCCAGCGTATCCTTCAAAACATCGAACGCCGCGTAGAGGCGCGACTTGACGGTGGATACCGGCGCGCCGGTGATTTCGGCGATCTCTTCGAACTTGAATCCTTCGAACACTTTCAGCACCACCGTTTCCCGTTGATCGGGCTTCAAGCGGTTCAACGCCGCCTGCACCGCCAGGGTCACCTCCAACGAAGCCGCCCGCTCAACCGCGAGCGATGCCAGAGGCTCGCCATCCATCGCCTCTTCCGGCCGCGAACGCCGCAGCAGGGAGTAGGCCTCATTGTGGGCGATGCGGAACAGCCAAGGAGAAAACCGTCCCGCATCATCCAGCTTCGAGAGGTTCTGGTAAGCCTTGAGAAACGCTTCCTGTGTCAGATCAAGAGCGTCCTCGCGATCGCCCACCAGCCGGAGCAGATAGTTGAAGACACGTTTCTCCCAGCGGGAGATGAGCACGTTGTAAGCGTCCACCTTCCCGCGCCGCGCCTGGGCGACCAGATCACGATCTTCCACTTCCCGAAAGATCACTTCAGTTCCTCAACTCGGGGCTCCGTTTGTAGAGACGCCCGGCGCGCGCGAAAAGTCGGAGCGGTTGGCGAAAAAATCCGCGCGGCCTATTCGAGACCCAGAATGCGCCGGTTGCGGGCCACGTCGCTGGCCGCGCCGGCAAAGTCGTCAAAGGCGCGCTTGGGCACATCGATGAGGTGCTGGGCGATGAACGGAGCGCCTTCGGCCGCGCCCTGCACGCTGTCCTTGTAACAGCACTCCCACTCAAGCACGGCCCAGGAGCTGTAGCCGGCGGCGGTGAGGCGGGTGAACACCTGTTTGAAGTCCACCTGGCCGTCGCCCAGACTGCGGAAGCGGCCGGGCCGGCTCTTCCAGTCGAGATAGCCGCCGTAGACACCGGCTTTGGCGGAGGGCCGGTACTCGGCATCCTTCACATGGAAGGCCTTGATGCGGGAGCCGTATTCGTCGATGAACCCGACGTAATCCAGGCACTGGAGGATGAAGTGCGACGGATCGTAGTTGATGTTGACGCGGGCGTGGTTGCCGGTCACTTCCAGGAACCGTTCGAAGGTCGCGCCGTCGTAGAGATCCTCGCCGGGGTGCAGTTCGTAGGCAAGATCGATGCCATGCTCTTCGGCGCAATCAAGGATGGGCTGCCAGCGCCGCGCCAGTTCCTTGAACCCTTCCTCGACCAGGCCGGCCGGGCGCTGCGGCCAGGGATAGATGGTGGGCCACAGCAGGGCGCCCGAAAACGACGGCGACACGGGGAGCCCCATGTTGCGCGACGCCTTGATGACCAGCTTCATCTGCTCGGTGGCCCAGGCCGCGCGGGCCTTGACGTCGCCGCGCACTGCGGGGGCGGCAAAGACGTCGAACAGTTCGTCGTAGGCGGGGTGCGAAGCGACAAGCTGGCCCTGCAGGTGCGAGGCAAGCTCCGTGATTTCGAGGCCGTTGGTCTGGCCCTTCAACTCATCGCAATAGTCCTTGGAGGATGCCGCCTTGGCCAGATCCATGATCCGGCCGTCCCAGGAGGGAAGCTGGATGCCCTTGTAGCCGAGCGACTTCACCCAGGCGGAGATGGCGGGCAGGGAATTGTAGGGCGCCTCGTCGGCCATGAACTGGGCCAGGAAGATCGCGGGACCTTTGATCTGAGACATGCGTTGTGTGGTTCCTTTACGGTGGAATCGGAAACCCTCTATGGTATTCGATTTCGAGGCCCCGGAGCGGAGCGTGGAAAGAGAGGGCAGGAAAACCGGAGCGTGGCACGTTCTACAATTATTGGCGTGTAACAGGCCGGTTCAGACCGATAGGCCAGGCTGTAAGTAGGAGTTCTTATGATCATGTTCACGACGTTTCTGGTTCTCAATATGGCCGCTGGCGCCGCTCCGCCGGCCAAAGTGCCGGCGCCGGAAGTGGACTGTATTATTCCGGGCAGTTCCATGGTGACCGGCATCAGCGCTTATCCTCTGAAGGCCGTTGAGATCAACTATGAGCCCGTGAAGTTCACGGCCGCGCAGAAGGGCTACCGCTTCCAGATCAGGATCTTCGGCGAGTTGCGTGATGGCAATGGAGTTCGTATCTCGGCGCCGCCAGCGCCCGATCACAAGTCGACGTTGAGGGCCTGTGCGCCGCCGCCGGCCGAAAGTCGTGGCGAGACGGCTGCGTCCGTGCCGCCGCCGGCCCCGGCCGTCGTCAAAATGCCGCCTCCCGTGAAGCCTGTGGCGGCCGCGAAGCCTGTAGCCGTCGTCAAAGCGGAAACGCCGGCCGAGGACTCCCAGGCAACGGCATCCACGGCTCTGCCCGCTTACTTCGACCAGCCAATTGAGGGCGCTACCAGCATGATCGTCTACGTTCACGAAGCGGGGGTCACCAAGATCGATCTGTCTTCCGAGGGTACGGCCGTGGCGGGGACAACAGCAAAGGAACTGGCCCCGGGACGCTGGGAGCTTACGGTGCCGGCTCTCAAGGCGAACGCCCGTCTGATTGCGACGCCGGACAAAGGCGCGCCGTCCAAAGCGGTGGCTGTGCTCGCAAAAATGCTGCCGCCAGTGGTGAACACGGTCAAAGCCGCCGAGAGGGTGGTGAGTGGCTTTGTGCGTCAGCCCGGCATCGTCAAGGTGGAGGTGACACGCCCCGGCGACACAAAAGCGCTGAAGGACGGGCAGCCGGGTGATGACTTCAGGTTCTCACTCACGCTGGATGGGGGCGCCAAGTTGAAACCCAACGAGACACTCCGTGTTACCGCACGGACTGAGGACGGACGCACTGCCAGTACGAACGTCGTTGTTGTTGCTGGACTGGAGAAGCCCGATGTCGCGGAGCCGCGCGAGGGCGATAAGACTGTCACGGGTTCGGCGCGGGGCGCGGAGAGTGTATCGGTTACTGTGACGGATCACAAGAAATCCTTCATCGAAGAGAAGCAGGCCGTTGTAGACAGCAACACCGGCATCTTCGTCGCTGGCCTGAGCAACAGCCTTGCCGAGGATTCCAAGGTTGAGGTTTCATCCATCAGTGGCGAAGCCCGGAGCAAGAGTGCGGCTCAACATGTGCAAACATCGGAGTTCAATTGGGGCCGGGTAAGGGCCTACTTCTCGCTTGGCGCGGTTGCCTCCAAGGACGACGATGGGTTTCAGAAGGGCCGCCCCTATCTTGCGTTGAACATTGACAAGAGTTGGTTCTTTAAGACAACTTGTTATTCACTGCCGGACGGGAGTCCAGGCGTTATGGACGAGGAGTTCAAGAAGAGCCACCCAAGTGACTGGCGCTGGCGCTGCGATGGGTTGCGATCCAACCCGGCGTCCGAGAAGGATCGGAAATTCCGTCAGCGCCGCTGGTACATCCGGTTGAACACATACTTCGAAGGCCGGCTCCAGAGTTTGGAATCACTGAGCCTGAACCGTGCAAGCCTCAATGCTAAGGCCCTGGCGGACAAGCCCCGAACCGCCGCCTTCGAGACTGGCGCTTATCTCCCGATTGCCCATGCCCGAACGGGTTGGTCGTGGGACGGCCAGACGCAGTCGCTGTTTGTTGCACCGCTGGTCAAGGGCGGGCTTGAGTCTCTGCCCGGGGCGTCGGGCGCGCCGGGAACGGAGAAGGCGCTTGAAGGCAACTACCGGTTTCTGGCCGGGCGGCGTGCGCGTTGGGCACTATCGCGCTTATCAGAACTCTCATGCTGTGGCGCCCGCGCTCATCAGTTGGATCGACTTCACGTGGGGCACGTGGGACAGGATGGCGGTGACGCAAGACAAGCGTGTCCTTAAGGGGCGATTTGAAGTGACCGGCCGCCTCAAGATCCCGTACTCGCCGTTCCAGGTGGGTTTCTCGACCAACAGCGGTCCGGGCCGCGATGAGTTCCAGCTCTTTGCCGGCACTCGCATTGACCTGACGCGCGTGCTCTCGAAGATCGCGCCGAATCTCAGGTAACGTCTGAGCATGTTCGAGCCGGAAGCGGCTGTGGTACGTTGAATCCAGGTGTTCCTGGCTCGACACATTTGTCAGCGGGTTACGCGGACCGCGGCAGGTCTGCTTCTCGCCGTTTCTCTTTTGCCAGGATCGTTGCTGGCGTTCGCTCAGGCGCACCTTCAGTCTTCCATGGCGTGCTGCCGCCGGGGCAGTGCGCACTCCTGTTGCGCCCGCAAGGCCAAGCCTTTGGACGGCCCTGCCTGGCGGGCCAGCCGGTCCTGCGGTGAAGTATGCACGCCGGCTCGTGGCATGTCTTCCGCTCCCGCTCTTCCTTCGGGGAGCGGCGGGGTTGCGGTCCACTACACCCCGGTCGAAGTGCCCGTTCTGATTTCGACCGTCCGGCTTCGCGCCCGGCTCCCCGAGCAGCTCTTTGAGCGCCCCCCTCCCTTCGCCCTCCACCTCATCTGACCTTCCGCGAAACGCGTTGTCGAACCCGAGGTAGGAGTGTCTCATGATTCCCATCCGGTGGCTGAGTTTTCTCGCCGCCTTTTGTCCCCTGTCTGCTCAGAATATCGGTGGTTCTCTCGCCGGGCAGGTTGTCGATTCCCAGGGTCTGGCGATTGACCAGGCGCTGGTTGAAGTGTCGGGCAACGCCTCCGGCGCCAGGTATACCACTCGCACGGACAACTCCGGCCGTTTTCTGGCCCCCGTTCTGCCGCAGGCGTCCTACACGATCGCGGTCTCGCGCGAGGGATTCGACACAGCCACGGCGGGACCTGTTCGTGTGACCATCGGCGAGACGCCGTTCATTCGCGTCACGCTGCTTCCTGCCGCCACGACGCAGACGCTCACCGTGGCTGCGTCCGTATCGGCGCTGCCCACCAATGCCGCGGACCGCGGTGCGAGCTATGGCGCTTCGCTGATGAATGACCTTCCGATGCTTGGCGGCTCCACCGGGCGCAATTTTCGCACCCAGGCCTACCTGACTCCGGGTGTCTCGGCGTCCACGACGGCGCACCGGCCTTTCGCCGTTTCGGGTTCCCGGAACCGGAACAACAACTACATGGTGGATTCGAACGACTTCAATGAAGCCGAGGGCGGCCTGTTGATGGGTCGGGGTGCTTCCGAGCAACTCATCTCCACGGAAGCGATTGATGGCATGCAGGTGCTGACGCACAATTTCAAGGCCGAGTATGGCCGCCAGAATGGCGCCGTGGTTTCGATCATCACCAAGCGCGGGGGCAACCAGTTCCACGGTCTGCTGTACCACTATCTGCGCAACGACAAGCTGGATGCCCGCAACGCCTTCGACCTTGTGAAACCGCCGCTGCGGGGGAACAACTACGGATTCAACCTGGGCGGCCCCCTCCGCCGGGACCGGACATTCTTCTTCCTCAATAATGAATGGAACCTGCGCCGCACGGCGAGCCCGGCCACCATCCAGACCCTGTCAGCGGCGCAAAGGGCACAGGCCGTGCCGGCCATAGCGCCGCTCGCCGGCCTTTTTCCGGAGCCAAATCTTCCCGGCACGAACCTGCACAGGGCGAATCCCTCCTCGTCCGTTGACCAGAACAGCCAGGTGTATCGGGTGGACCATGAACTGAGCCCGGCGCAGCGCATCTTCTGGCGCACAACGCGGTTGAACGCCATCAATCGCGGCGCCACGGGCGCTTCGCTGTCACGCTACGAATCGGGCGTGGGCCCCGCCGGCCACTCCTTGCAGCACATCTGGACGCCCACCGCGCGGCTCTTGAACGAAGCCCGGCTCAACTACACAAGGTTCACGCTGAACGACACCTTTCTGGACCCGGTGGCTCTGGGCGACCCGGCGCGGAACGGCCTGGCCGGCACCGTGGCGGTGAACGGGCTCACGACGCTGGGCCACTTCGCCTTTATGGCCCGCCGCACGGCGCAGAACACGTTTCAGTATGCGGACGACTTGAGCTACACCCGCGGCGGGCATGCCTTTAAGGCCGGCGCCAACATCCGCCGCCTGCAACTGAACAATGGCACGTTCGCGCCCAGCTTCACGGGCGTGCTGCGATTCAACTCCGTGCCGGACTTTCTGGCCGGGCGCGCCGCATCGTATTCGCGCAACGTGGGCAATCCCTACATCGGCCTGCGGGCCACGGAGTGGAACTACTACCTGCAGGACGACTGGCGCGTGCATCCCCGGCTCACATTGAATCTGGGTGTTCGCTACGAGTTCAACTCCGTACCGAGAGAGGTCAACGGGCTGATCGACGAGCGGTATCGTTTCGCGCCGGACCGCAACAACGTTGCGCCGCGTTTCGGGTTCGCCTGGCAGGCCGGTGAGACGGTACTCCGCGGCGGCTATGGCCTCTACTACAACGTGCTGGAGCTTAGCTTTGTGGGGCTGACGCGCTTCAATGCGCCGCGCATCCGGAACTTCGCGGCGGCCAGCCCGGCGTTTCCGGATCTTCTGGCGACCGCGCAAGCCGGTCTTGCCACCGGCCTGGTGATTCCGGGCCGCAACGCGCGGCAACCCTACTCGCAACACATGAATCTGTCGCTGGAGAGGCAGGTGCTGAATCCTCAGACTGTGCTGAGCGTGGCGTACGTGGGAACGCTGGGACGTAAGCTGCCACGGGCGTCACGCCCGAACGGCGGCGATGGGCTGGCGCAGCGTCTGCGGCCCGATCCGTCGCTTGGGGTGGTGAATGTGTTGGAGACGGCGGCGAATTCTTCCTATCACGGGTTGCAGGCCAGTTTGCAGGCGAAGCTGGGGCGGCTCACGATGCGCAACGCTTACACGTGGTCCCGGTTCCTGGACGAAGTGAGCGATTTTCCGAGCTCGAACACAGGCATTGACCGGGGCCTTCTTGCCCTGGACGAAAACAACTGGCGGCTGAACCGCGCGGTGTCCGACTTCGACCTGCGCCACGTCCTCAACAGCGCCTTTTCCTACGACCTGCCGCGCGGATTCCGCGTGCAGGGGATTGTGGGGCTGCAGAGCGGCCGTCCGTTCACTCTCTATTCAGGGACTGACTCTCCGTTTGGCACCAACAACAACCGCATTCATCAGGTTCCCGGTTCGCTGAGTTTCAGCCCAAGCGCGCGCCGGGCGGTGGCGCTGGCGGATGCTTCTCTTCGCGCGGCCCTGATTCCCGGCGCGGGCCGCTTTGGCACGCTGGGCCGCAACACAGCGACAGGCGACACGCAAGCCGGCATCAGCCTGGGCCTGCACAAGAGCTTCGCGTTGAGCGAACGAACGCGGCTTGAGTTTCGGGGCGAGGTGTTTAACCTGATGAATACGGTGAACTACGCTCTTCCGGACGGTGTGCTCAGTTCGCCCAACTTTGGACAGGCCCTCACGGCAGGAGATCCCCGGCAGGCCCAACTCGGCCTGCGCCTCAGCTTTTAGCACAAGGAAACCGACATGAAGATCGCCACTCTGCTCACCGCCTCCTTTGCTCTTGCCGGTCCCGTGGAGGGCCCGGCGACCATTCCGGCGGTCGCCTTTGAAAAGGAACCCCACGCCTTGCACGGCGGTAAGCCGGCCCGCAGCCCGAAGATCATCTCCCGCCGCGCGCAGGGACTTCTGGCGATCTACACGGCCCCGGCCGCGCGCGGCGCCGACCTCTACTTCACAACCTCCGCCGACCTTGGTGAGTCGTGGTCGGAGCCCCAGCGCATCAACAACGTGCCCGGCGAAGTCTCCGATCATGGCGAGAACTCGGCGCAGCTTCTGCTCTCGCCTGATGAGATGACCCTCTACGCCTTCTGGAACGCGCGCGATCCCCAGAACCCCGGGGCGTCCCATGTGCGCTTCTCCAAGGGCGGTGCGATGATGACCACGTGGTCGCCTGCCGTCACTCTCGACGACGATCCGGTCCCCAACTCCCATGGATTCCAGGGCGCCGGCGTGGCTCCCGATGGAACACTGTTTGCCGCCTGGCTCGATCAGCGTGACAAGGAAGCGGCTAAGACTGGTGACTACACCGCCGGCGCCGCCACGGTCTATCTCACACGCTCGACCGACGGCGGCCGGACCTGGGTCCGCAACATTGCCATTGCCCAGGATGTCTGCCCCTGCTGCCGCGTGAGCTTTGGCTTCGTTGCCGGCCGTGTGGTCGTGTCGTGGCGTGGCGTGGTCACGGGCGACTTCCGCGATATCTTCACCAGCGTTTCGTCGGACAACGGCCAAACCTGGTCCAAACCCACGCTCGTCAGCCGCGATGGGTGGAAGATCAAAGGCTGCCCCCACGTTGGAGCCGCCATGGCGGCGGTGAACGGCCGCCTCCACATCGTCTGGTACACCGAAGCGCAGGGCAAGCCCGGCATCTTTGTGGCCTCCACGACAAATGGCTCGGAGTTTACACCCAAGCGGCTCGTCTCGACCGGCACAGCCGACCCTACCCATCCCTTTGTCAACGTCTTTGACGATCGCCTGGCCATTGCTTTCCAGGCGCGCGACGGCCGGGAAAAGGACTCCTGGGGCAAGATGAGCATCTATTACCGCGAACTTCTGGCGAACGGGACTCTCTCGCCGCTGCAGCGAGCCGGTTTGCCGGGTGCCGGCACCGTGACGTATCCCTCACTTGCGCTGGGTATGTCCGGCCGAACGTTTCTCGCGTGGACGGAGTCGGGGGAAAACGGTCCCAAAGCTATGCTCCTCCGTGGCCGTGCCCGCTGAGGCCGGCAGGGATGAGGAGGCCGAAGCAACTCGATCGGCATTCGGGCGTCTAGAGGTACGACTCCGGGAATAAGGCCTTGTGTTCAGCAGCTGCGTCGGCTGGGGCGGCGTTGGCATCCACCCACGTGGTAGGACCGGAGCCGGGCGCATTGGGCCAGCCCCCTGGCGGTGCGGCAACGCCGGCTGGCGCGGGTGGAATGGTGACCGACACCACGCCTGTTGCGGTCATGTGCAGAACCTGCCGGAAACTCCACTCCCAGTACCCCAGGATATTCGGGAGGGCACCTGGGCAGAACTCGACCACCCAGGTGCGAAAGAGATCGTTCACGGTACGATACGTACAAACGGGCGCGCCATTCGGAATCCCCCCGTTGGGGAAATCGGAGAATACCCAGGTTCCACCGCCCACATTGATGTTAGGTCCGCCTCCCGGTGGGTCGGCGCGGGGCTGTCCCGCCACTGGCAGCAAATCCACCCAGGCCCCGTTGACCAGAAGGTATCTCCTAGGAGTCGCGATTGTCTGGAAGCGAATCGTGCACTCGGGAGGGACGCCAGTCACGTAGATGATCTTCAGGTACCCGTAAAAGTCAACCGCAGGGTTTCCTCCGGCTGCCGGGACCACGAGGTTGCCCGCTTCCGGACCCGGACTATCGAGGGCCGTAGTAGTTCGGCCTCCCACGACTACCGGTTTAGCCGGGACCAGCAGCTTCGGCGGAGGAAGCTGCGGCACACCTTCAGGACGGAACTGCGCGACCGCGAAATTGAGCTTCAATCCCAGGATGCGCAGGTTGAATTTTACCTTCGTGACCGGCACGACCACACCACGAATATTGTGCCGTTGATTGTCTCGCCAGACGATCTCCAGATTGGGGAAACTAGGAAGCACGAAAGGGCCGGCCCCGGCTTTCAAGTTACGCAGCGCCAAGAAGCGCATTCGTTTTATGGAGGCAAGGGAGATTTTGTGATAGAGAGCTATCGTGGACTGGGCATCGCGGATGTGCCGATCGAATTGGCGAACCGCTTGCCTGACTGCGGTTACTGGGGCGACATTCGCGATCTCCAGCCGGAACAACTTCTTCGCCGCCTGCAATTCATTGTTGGCGAGCTGCCGCCGGCGGCCAGCTTCGGCGGTGCACTCCCGAGCCGCACGATCAATACCCCGCTGGTTGCCGCGATCGATCAGCGGACCGACTGTTTCATCGAAGGCAGCCGCATAGCGGACCATCACGCCGGTGGCCTGCTGAATGTCGCCGATTCCCCTCGCTAAGGCTCTTGCGGCGCTTGGTTCCTCCCCTCGAAAGGGAGCCTCATCACCGCTCTGGTTATCTTGCCTTGGACGTTTCGCCATTTCAGTGCTCCTTCACTTCAATCTCGAGGACATCTAGCTCGATTTATGAGTGCGGGATCTCCGCGAATCAGCAAGTGCAGTGGTTGACCGGGATTTCCGTTTTACCTCCCGGCTCGCAAACAGGATACACCCACTCGCCCTTCTTATCAAGGCTCTTCTTACTCGGGAGGCGTGTTCGTCTCGGGGCCCCCAGGAACACGTGCAAGACGGAGCCCCGGCGCAGGTGTTCCTTGCAACCTGGCGGCCTGCGCCGGGCCCTTTGCGCTTTTGACCGGCGGCAAGACTCGAAATCCGGGAAACTCAGTCTTTTCAGCGCCTGCCACCGACAGTTCTCCCACCCTCACCTCCGAGGTCGCCTGATTTCGCCCTTCCGATTCGCCTCTCCTTATCCGCCCCCCATTGCCAGCGCTTCGATCCGCCGTATCATGCTCCCGAACAGTGTCGTGTCAGATGGGTTCCGGCCGGTATCAGCCAGCAGCCCGGACATGCTTGACCAATCTGCCGCCGGCCTTCACAGCTTTTGTTGCAGGCTGGTCAGCGACGAGTTCCCGATCTTCTTCGGCAACACCCGGCCCGGAGGGCGCCGCACTATCAAGGTAGTGACTTCGCGCCATTCGCAGATGCGCGAGTTGCGGACTCAGAGTGGCGGCCGTCCGTGACGGACTCTGTACGCGTTCAATCCGTCGCCCGCTCACCTGTCCGCTACAATAGAGCCTGCGACATGTCTTGGGCCTATACCGAGGATGCCTCGGGTTTCAAGGGACACACAGACCGGGTGGCGGTTCCGCGCGATGAAGCGGAACTGATCGCGGTTCTTGATGAAGCGCGGGCGGCGCGTATTCCCGTGACCATTTCGGGCGCGGGGACGGGGCTGGCCGGCGGCCGGGTGGCCCAGGGTGGATGGACTCTTTCCACGGAGCGCTTCCAGCGCATTGAGATTCACGATGGATGGGCGACTGCGGGCTCGGGCGTGAGCCTGGCCGATTTGCAGGCCGCGGCGCGGCCTTCCGGGCAGTTCTATCCTCCGGACCCGACGGAGACGCTGGCTTCGCTGGGCGGCACGGTGGCTTGCAATGCCAGCGGATCCCGCAGCTTTCTTTATGGCGCGACGCGGGAGTGGCTGCGGTGCCTTCGGGTGGTGCTGATGGACGGGCGTGTCCTCGACGTGAGGCGCGGGGACCGGCTGGATTTCGACGTGCCTGCGCTGCCGCGGCCCGGCACGAAAAAGGTGTCCTGCGGCTTTCCCCTGCAGCCCGGCATGGATTGGATCGATCTGTTCACGGGTTCCGAGGGCATCCTGGGGATTGTGACCGAGGTGGAGGTGGGCCTGCTTCCCATTCCACAGGCGCTGTTGAACGGCGTGGTGTTCTTTCCGGACGAAGAGCGAACGCTGAATGCGATTGACGCATGGCGGCCGATACCGGGCCTGCGGATGCTGGAGTTCGCCTGCCATCAGTCCCTGCGGTTGATCGCCCAGCGATTTCCGGAGATTCCGGCGCAGGCTCAAGGCGCGGCGATCATCGAGCAGATTGTATCGGGCGAATCGGATTTCGACCTCTGGTCCGACCGTCTGGCGGCGGGCGGCGCCCTGGAACACGACTCCTGGTTCGGCACCTCGGACGGGGACCGGGAGCGTTTCCGGCGTTTTCGCCACGCGCTGCCGGAATCGGTCAACGACGCCTGCCGCCGGAATGGCTTCATGAAGCTGGGCAGCGACTACGCGGTGCCGCTGGAACGGCACCGGGAGATGATCCGCTACTATCGCGCGCAGTGCGATCCGGTGCTTGATGACCGCTACGTGATCTACGGCCACATCGGCGATGCGCACGTGCATCTGAACATGCTGCCTGCCTCGCAGGCCGATTTCGACAACGGCAAGGCGCTGATGGTGGACTTCGCGCGGAAGGCCGTTGAACTGGGCGGCACGGTGGCCGCCGAGCATGGGCTGGGAAAGCGCAAGGCGCACCTATTAAAACTGCAATACACGTCCGAACAGATCTCTCAGATGGCGGAGGTCAAGCGCCGGCTGGATCCTGATTGGCTCCTGGGGCGCGGCAACCTGCTGGATGTACCGCCGGAATTCACTCAATAGAACAACAGGAGCACTTTCATGTCACAGACGCCTCCGGCGGAGCTTCCGCCCAACGCCATCCTTCTTCAACTCGCATTCGGCAAGGCCATCACCTGTTCCCTTTCCGCGGTGGCCCGGCTGGGCATCGCGGACCACATGACCGCGGAGCCGCGGCCGGTGGACGCCATTGCGGCAAGCGCGGGGGTGCACGCGGATTCGCTGAACCGCGTGCTGCGCATGCTGGCAAGCCTTGGTGTTTTCCAGGAGGCCCCGGGACCGGCCTATGGACTGACGCCGATGGGCAACCTGCTGCGCACGGATGCCGAAGGGTCGATGCGCAACTTCCTGACGATGTTCGGGGACCGCTGGACCATGGGCGCGTACCGCAACGTGGACCAGTGCATACGCACCGGCGGCGACGGCGTGACGCGTGAGTATGGCAAGCACGCGTTCGAGGTGTTCAAGGACAGTCCCGCCGAGGGACTGACTTTCGCCAACGCGATGACGGATTTTTCCCGGGCCGCGGCTGAGGCGGTTGTTCCGGTGATGGACCTTTCGGGGTTCAACAAGCTGGCGGACGTGGGCGGCAGCCATGGAGTGCTGCTGGCGAGTCTGATGGATGCTTACCCGAGCCTGGAGGGGGTGCTCTTCGATCTGCCGGAGATCATCGATTCGGCGCGTGCTTCGGGCGAACTTTCCCGGCATGAGAGCCGGGTGGCCTATGAGGGCGGCGACTTCTTCGCGCGCGTGCCCGCCGGTTGCGATGCCTACGTGATGAAGCACATCGTCCATGACTGGAGCGATGAGGCGTGCGCCACCATCCTCAGGCTGATGAGGGATGAACTGGCGAAGACGGCTCCGGCGACGGGTCGAGTGTTCCTCTGCGAGATGGTGCTGAACGAGAACCCCGCGCCGTCGCCCGCCAAGATGCTTGATATCGAGATGCTGGTGTGCACCGTGGGTGGACGGGAGCGCACGGCGTCCGGCTTCGCGGCCCTGTTTGAGTCCGCGGGTCTGGAACTGGTGACTATCCGGCCGACGCCTTCGCCGGTGTGTGTGATTGAAGCCCGCGTGAAGGCGTGAGCTACTTTACTGCCGCATCCCAGCGCTGAATCGCCAACTGCAACTGCTCGACAACGGCGGGCTGCTCAACTGCGTAGTTGCGCTTCTCCGCCGGGTCGTCCTTCAGGTTCGAAAGCCATACCCGCGCCGGTTTCGGTTCCCCCGCGAACTCCGGCGCGTTCACGATCAGTTTCCAATCGCCGCGCCGCACCGCGCGCTGGTTGAGATACTTCCAGTGCAGTTCGTCATGCGGCGATTTTGCTCCCGTGGTGAGCACGGGGGTGATGTCCCGGCCATCCGTGCCGTCGGGGACCGGAGCAGCGCCGGTGAGGTTCATCAGCGTGGGCAGCAGATCCATGGCGGCGACGGGCTCCCCGATGACCTGCCCGGGCTTGATGAGGCCCGGCGCGCGGATGATGGCGGGCACGCGGATTCCGCCTTCAAACAGGCCCTGCTTGAAGCCTCGGAATGGTGCGTTTGAGCCGCCGCGATAGGGGCGCCCGGCATGGTCGGCACGAGTCTCCTGGGTGGCGCCGTTGTCGCTTTGAAAGTGAATGATGGTGTCCCGGGCGAGGCCGCGCTTCTCAAGCACGGCAAGAATCGCCCCCACCGCGTCGTCGACGGCCGCCACCATGGCCAGATGCATGCGCCGGTCGCGATCCATGGAGGCGGGGAAGCGGTTCAGGTACTGTTCGGGCGCCATCATGGGGTAATGCGGCGCGCCGAACGCCAGATAGAGGAAGAACGGCGTTCCGGCGCGCTGCCGGTTGAGGAAGGCCAGGCTCTCGCGTTCAAAGAGGGAGGTCTGGTACTTCGGGTCCTCCCAGACTTCCTGCTCATTGCGCCAGAGATCGTGGAGGATCTCGCTTTGGCCGCGGCCTAACGTGTAATAGCGGTGCGAGAGGTAATCCGTCCAGCCCGAATAGAAGCCGTAGAACTCATCGAAGCCCTGGGCGAGCGGGCGGGAGTGCGGGGCGCTGCCCATGTGCCACTTGCCGATGGCGGCGGTGCGATACCCGGCCTGCTTCAGGATGGCCGCAAGGGAGGTTTCCCCGGCGCGGAGGCCTGGTGTATTGAACTGCGCGGTGGAGGTGAGAACATCTTCGATGCCGTGGCGCTGCGGATACTTCCCTGTGAGGATGCTGGCGCGGGACGGCGAGCAGACAGGGCAGTTGCTGTAGAAGCTGGTGAGGCGTGCGCCGGATGCGGCCAGTTTGTCGAGATGCGGCGTGCGGGCATCTGAGGCGCCGTAGCAGCCCAGGTCGCCGATGCCCTGATCGTCGGTGACGATGACGATGACGTTGGGGCGGCGCGGCTGTGCGTGCAAGGCGGCGGCTGCCGAGGCGAGGAGCGCGCGGCGGGTCACCGGGCGGCTCCGGCGAGTGGATAGTCGAGCGAGCCGCTGAGCCAGGCGGCGTTTTCGCGCACGTCCTGCAAGAGTGTCTGCAGAGTATTTTCTCTTTGGGCGAAGAGGCGATAGCCTTCGCCGGACCTGAGGTAGCCGGCCGCTTCGGGGTGGCGCTCGAACAGCGCTGATTCACCGATCTCCGTTTTCATGCGCGCGAAGCGGGCGCGTTTGTCGAGCAGCGCCTTGATGAGAAACGGAATCACCAGGGAGTAGTCCGCCTGAAGACTCTCCGTGGTTTGCAGGTAAACGTCCTTATCCACCTTGCCCCAGGTGACCGCTTCCGCCGGCGGGCAGCCGGAGAGCGACCCGTCGGTGACCGGCGCGGAGACGATCTGCACGTCGAACGCATAGCCGGTGACGTCGCGCAGGCCGAGGATCTGGCTCAAGGCGGGCTCGGGCTGCAGGTTGTAGTTTTTGGGAACGCCGCCGCCGAGCATGAGTGTGGCAAGCCTGCGCGCGGGGCTCTCAAAGAGTCCCCAGCGGTGATAGGCGCAGGATTCGAAGACCTCGGCGTGGGTGTCCAGATCGAAGGCATAAGCGCCGAGCACGCCCGCCTGCCGCATCGCCCAAAGCTTCATCGAATTCAGAAACACGCTGCCGTCGCCGGGCGCCCCGACGAACACTGGAATGTCGAGCCGGTGGCAGGTGGCGAGCAGGCCGGCGGGCAGGGAATTCCGCTGCTCCTGAGCGGCGTAGAAGGCTCCGAGGCGGTGGCGGAGTTCGGTGCCGGTCATCTTCTTCTGGAACTCTGGTTGCCGCAGCACGGCGCTGATGAAGCGGTCCTGATCGAACAGCACCTGCTCGTCGAACGCCATGTCGGTGACGCGAATGGTCTGCTCATCACGCAGCGCGGCATCATCGGTGAAGATGGGCACTTCGTGAACCGCCTCCGCGCCGTGGCCGTCGAGGGCGCGATGGCCGTCGTGATAACAGACGGCGTCGGTGGTTGAGAGGTAGGCCACCCAGCCGGTCTCAAGCAGTGGAATGAGCCACGTGTAATGTTGGCCGCTGACGGTGACCGGGCCGGCAACCGCGACGGTCAAGGGGCAGCCTTCGCCGATGGCGCGATCAAGAATGGAGAAGACGCGCCGCAGATAGGCGCCGCCGAACGCCGGCAGGCAGTTGAGAAAGACATCTTCCAGAGTGGCGCACTCATCCACGCGCTTGACCCGGACCGTCTTTCGATGCTGGGGATGCTTCACGAGATCAGAATACCGGACCCGGACCGGTATCCACTGGCGATAGAATGGAACGCTGAGGTTCACCATGAAGTTGATCGCCATTTCCCTGCTGGCCGCAAGCGCGCTTCCGGGCGCGCCGCGCCGGGAGACCGTCTACAAGCAGACGCCGCAGGGCGAACTCAAGATCCACCTCTTCTTCCCCGAGGAGTGGACCAGGAGCGACCGGCGTCCTGCCATCGTCTTCTTCTTCGGCGGCGGCTTCGTGGGCGGCACACCCGCGCAGTTCTTTTCGAAAGCCGGGTACTTCGCCAGCCGCGGTCTGGTGGCCGCCAGCGCCGAATATCGGGTGCGGAACCGGCATCAGACGGACCCCACGGCATCGGTGGAAGACTGCAAGAGCGCCATACGCTGGGTGCGCTCGAACGCCGGCGACCTGGGCGTGGATGCGGGGCGCATCATCGGCGGGGGCGGTTCGGCGGGCGCCACGTGTGTTCTTGCCGCCGCGCTCAACAAAACGCTCGACAGCCCGAAGGAAGATGCCGGGGTCTCATCGCGCCCCGATGCTCTGGTGCTGTACAATCCCGCGCTTGAGTTTCAGGAGGATCGCGTGAAGGCGCTGTTTGCGGGCGACGCTGTGAAGGCGCGCAGCATGGATCCATCGGCTCTGATTGCCGCCGGCGCGCCGCCGATGATTCTCATCTATGGGTCGAATGACCCGATGATGGCGGAGGCGCGCCGGTTCATGGCCAAGTCGCGCGGGCTGGGCAACCGGCCGGCGATGTACACGGCCAAGGGGCAGGGCCACGGATTTTTCAATGATCGCGCCGATGACCCTGCCTGGCACCCTTCGGTGCTGTACGTCTCGGACGCCTTTCTGGCCGGTCAGAAGTATCTGGCGGGCCAGCCCACCATTCCGATGCCGGTGGGCAGCCGGGCCGCGCTGTATGCCGAGATGCCACCGCCGCCGGCGGGGCCGGGTCCACGCGAGATTCCCGGCGTGCGCGTGACGCGAAACATTGTGCAGGCCAAGACGCCGGAGAAGGATCTTCTGATTGACCTTTATCTGCCGGCGCAGGCCGCGGCGAAACCGCTGCCGCTGATCGTCTGGGTGCACGGTGGCGCATGGAGGGCGGGCAACAAGGAGAATCCGCTGGGCCTGTGGATGGTGGAACGCGGCTATGCACTGGCGAGCGTGAACTACCGCCTGAGCCATGAGGCCATTTTCCCGGCGCAGATTCACGACACCAAGGCCGCCATCCGGTGGCTGCGCGCGAATGCGGCGGGGCATGGATTGGATGCCGGGCGCATCGGGGTGTTCGGGTCGTCGGCGGGCGGGCACCTGGTGGCGCTGCTGGGGACCTCGGGCGATGTCAGCGACCTGGAAGGCACGGTGGGAACAACCGGCGTTTCAAGCCGCGTTCAGGCGGTGGTGGATTTCTTCGGACCGACGACGCTCACCCGCATGTCCTATTACGCGAGCCGCATGGATCACAACGCGCCTGATTCCCCGGAATCGATGCTGGTGGGGGGGCCGGTGCAGCAGAATCCGGATCTGGTGCGCCGCGCCGACCCGATCAGCTATATCACGCCCGGCGACCCGCCGTTCCTGATCTTCCACGGCGATCATGATCCGCTGGTGCCGCCGGAGCAGAGCGAATTGCTGGCCGCGGCGCTGAAGAAGGCGAACGTGCCGGTGAGCATCCGCATTCTTCCGGGCGCGGGCCATGGCGGCAAGGAGTTCTCCGCACCCGATGTGCTGCGGCAGATTGAACAGTTCTTCGACAAACACCTGAAAGGGATTTGAACCATGTACAAGACACTCGCTACATTCGCGCTGATGGCGCTGGCAACGGGGGCTGAGGCTCAGCTTGCCAGCAAGAAGTCGCTGACTCTGGGAGCGGCGAAGCAGATTGCGGCCGCGGCGGAGGAAGAGGCTCGCAAGAATAACTGGAACGTCGTGATCGTCATCCTGGACGACGGCGGCAATCTGGTCTATCTGCAGAAGATGGACGGGACGCAGATTGGAAGCATCGCCGTGGCGCAGGCCAAGGCGCAGAGCGCGATTTCGTTCAAGCGGCCGACGAAGGTGTTTGAAGATGCGCTGGTGGGTGGGCGGCAGGCGATTTTGAAGCTGCCCGGCGCGATTCCGGTGGAGGGCGGCATTCCGCTTGAAAACGGCGGGACGATGATCGGTGCGATCGGGGTGAGCGGTGTGACGTCGCAGCAGGATGGGCAGATTGCCGGGGCGGGCGCGAAGGCCGCCGCGGCGATGAAGTAGCGCCTGACGCCAAGTGATGTTTTTAGCTGCCGGGGCCGGGCAGTTCCTTTGCCCGGCGCCGGCGAGTGTTTACTCCACACTGGCAACTGCGCTTGAACCGCCGCCGGGGGCTGTGATATAAGGTTTCGCATCACCGGAAAAGCCGGTCAGCAGTCCCGGCGCGATGTAATCCGGCGAATCTCAAGTAACGGGGTTTGTCACATGCTGCTGAGCAATCGGTTCTTTGCTCGTACTCTTCTGGCGGCCGCCACTCTGGCGGGGCCCGTCACCCAGCAACTCATCCACGGACAGGCGTTTCAGGGATCGATCGTAGGCGCTATCACGGATGCATCGGCTGCCGCGATGACCGGGGCCACGGTAACGCTCATCAATCTGGGTACACAGGAGCGCCGGCAGGCGCAGACGGCCCAGGACGGGTTCTACCAATTCCTCAACCTGGTGCCGGGCGCTTATCGAATCACCGTGGAGATGCAAGGGTTCAAGCGTGCGGTGCGCGAACCCATCGAGGTGAGTGTATCGAGCGCGATGCGCGCCGACGTGGCGATGGAAATCGGCGACGTCAATCAGTCCGTGGAAGTGGAAGCGCTGGCGCCACTGCTGAACACCGAAAGTTCCAACCTGAGCCAGACCGTCTCCTCGCGCGCGGTGCAGGATCTGCCAGTGAATGGCCGGAACATTCTGAACCTGATGGCGTTGGTGCCCGGAGTGGTCCCTCAGGGCAACACGGAGGGCAACGCGCTGACGGGCAAGAACGTGTTCGCGGCCGGCAATTACCAGGTGGGGGGCGGCATGGCGAACCAGGCCGCCTCGTACTTCGATGGGGTTCCGATGAATGCGGGCATCGGCAACCTGACGATCCTTGCGCCGAGCCCGGACGTGGTCTCCGACTTCCGCGTTCAGACCAACAGCAACAACGCGGAGTTTGGCCGTTATTCCGGCGGCGTGCTCAACCTTGGCTCGAAGTCCGGCACCAACCAGTTCCACGGTTCCGTGTACGAGTTCTTTCGCAACCGCGTGCTCAACGCGAGCAACTTCTTCGCCAACGCCAACCGCCTTGCCAAGCCGGCGTTTTCCCAGAACCAGTTCGGCGGCACGTTCGGAGGCCCGGTGCTGAAAGACCGGCTCTTCTTCTTCGCCGGCTACGAAGGTTACCGCCAGAGGCAGGGCGCGACGTTTCTCACCACGGTTCCCCAACCACGGATGAACAGCGGCGATTTCTCCGAGTTCCGGAACGCAAGTGGAGCCCTGATTCCTGTCTTTGATCCACTCACCCAGTGCGGCGCCCATAGCAATCCGGCCTGCGCCGCGGGCACCGGTCCGCAACGGTCTCAGTTTCCGGGCAACGTCATCCCGGCGAGCCGCATCAACCCGGTTTCGAGGCGCTTGAACGAATTTCCGCTGCACGCGCCGCCGAACCTGCCGGGCGCCGCGTTCACCAACCTTTTCAACTACAGCAAGAACATCAGCTCCGGCGGCGACAACGACCAGTACAACGGGCGCGTGGACTATGCCATCAACGAGCGCATGCGGCTGTTCGGCCGCTTCACCCGGTGGGGCAGCGCCAACTCGCCCGCCATCCTCTTCGACAATGGCGTGTTTGGTGGTGACCCGTTTTCGCCCGAGACCTTTACCACCAAACAAGCGGTGGCCGGATTCACGTGGCTGATCCGCCCGACCATGATCCTGGACCTTCGCGCCTCCTACGGCCGCTGGAACTATGAGCGGATCTCCCCGTTCCGGGGGATCGACATGACCGAGAGATTCGGCTTCCCGTCCTACTTCCGGACGCTGCCGCAATTGCGCCAGGTGGCGGGCGAGACCGGCTATCCGCAGATCACTCTCAGCACCTACACCCACACCAACCCCGGACCGTTCAACGGCCATCTGTTTAGCGTTGACAATACCTATGTGCTGTTGCCGAGTTTCACCTGGGTGAATGGCCGGCACCAATGGAAGTTCGGCGCCGACCTGCGCAACTTCCGCAACAACTACTATCAGCTGGCCCCCGGCGGCGCCTTCCAGTTCGACAACGTGTTCACGTCCCAGAACGCCCTGAACCCCGGCGCCACCGGAAACGCGCTGGCCTCGTTCCTGTTGGGGATGGGCCAAGGCGGCAACATGCTGGTGCTGGGGCTGCCCTATCAGTCGCTGAGCTATCAGGGCTACTACGCGCAGGATACCTGGCAGTTCAACTCCAAGTTGACGGTGACGCTGGGGCTGCGGTGGGAGATCCCGGGCGTTTTCAAGGAGCGGTATGACCGCACGACATCGCTGAATCCGGTGGCCGAGAATCCGGCCACGCGAGGCATCCTGGTGAATGGCCGGCCGGTGGTGGGAAGGCTGGACCGCGTCAACACGCCGGATCACTCCATTCGCGGCAACAAGGATGAAAGCTACCGGCTGTTTGCGCCCCGCCTGGGCATTGCGTACCGGATCCGTCCGCAGACTGTCTTCCGGGCCGGCGCGGGCATGTACTATCTTCCGACGAACCTGCAGTTCAACGAGGGCCCTTACGGCAACGCCCTGAACGCCTACAGCACGCCCTGGCTGGTGAGCATCGACCGATCGGTGACACCGCTCAATACGTTGAGTGACCCGTTCCCGGGCGGCTTTGTGCCCTCGCTCGGCTCGCAGCCTGACTTTCAGCGGCTGCTGTTGGGCCAGTCACCCGCGGCGGCTCTGCGCAACTCGCCGCGTCCCTATCAGGGGCAATGGAACGCCGCGATTCAGCACCAGGCGCCGGGCGACATCGCCGTGGAGCTCGCCTACGCGGCTTCCCGCGGCGTGCATCTGCCACGCAATGACTACAACATGAACGCGATTCAGGACGAGTTCCTCTCCCTGGGCAGCCGGTTGAACAGCCAGGTGCCGAATCCGTTTTTCGGGCTGGTGAACGTGGGGGCGCTGTCGCAACGGACGGTGACCCAAGGCCAACTGCTGCTCCGGTATCCGCAGTACACGGGGTTCATTCAGCGCACGTCCTACCTGGGCAACACGACCTATCATTCGCTGCAGATGAAGGTGGAACGCCGCTTCGGCGCCGGTGGAAGCCTGCTGGGCGCATACACGTTCTCGAAACTGCTCACCGATATGGACCGGGATTTCCATTTTGGGTCTCCCGGACCCCGACAGTATACACCAACGCCTCACTCCCGTGCCGGATTTGATCAGAATCCCCTTTCCGAGGGCGGGCCAGTGCCTGCGGATGGCTTCTTTCGACCATCG
>VFZY01000054.1 GCA_016870915.1 Acidobacteriota bacterium
GCAAAACCGTGGGAGCCGGAGGGAGCCCGTTCTTGTTGCGAGTCTGAGAATTCACGCTGATTCCTATTCTCGCCCTGCTCAGTAATTAAGGCCAGGGGAGTTGTCTCAGCTATGTTGGCACGGAGGGCGAGCTCCGCCCGGTCTATCCTGTCTTTAGCCATCTGTTGTCCTGCTCCTTTCGTGAAAGCCTGGAAACTTCCACTGGAGCCAGCAGCAGCTGGCCTTGTCAAGACCCTAATTTACACTCTGAATTTTACGCGGCCGTCAGCGCTCGTGCGGCACTTCAACAAGCGCAGGAGTACGCGTTGAACCTCGTCGACTTTCATGAAGCATCCCACCATCGCTCGGCGATCCCAATCGCTGTTGGCGCCTTCAAAACGAGTATCCCATTGGACGTTCTATCTCAGCATCAGGGCGCTTCGGTTTCCCCTGAAGAGTTTCCCGCCATCATTGTTCAGGGCCATCGAACGTGGGGGGGCAAGAGCGCGACCATCGAACCCAACGGGTGGAACAACTCACGCTATTTTCCAGTGCCCACGATAATTCAAGCCGCTTCTGCCGTTTACCGCGACCACAATGTGGCGGAACTAGCATGCTCTCGTGCCGGCAGCGAAAATCTGGAGACAACGCAGAAGGCTGTAACAACATCGGTGCGGGATGCCAGACTGCGCAACATCAAGAAGTTGCTCGTCATCACTGGAGTGCCTGGCGCAGGCAAGACCCTTGCTGGACTTAACGCGGTGCAATTGGTCGCGAAGGAACTCGACCTTGGTGTCGACCATGCATCGTTCCTCTCCGGCAACGGACCCCTCGTCGCGGTGATTCAGGAGGCGTTGAAGCGCAGCATCGGCCCGCACAGAAAGGACAGGGCGCGTTCGGTGCGCTCGCGAGTTCGCGAAGTGCATCGGTTTGTAGAACACAGCTACGAGAACAGCCAGCCGCCGGCAGACAGGATGATAGTTTTCGACGAAGCGCAACGAGCGTGGACAGCGGTGAAGAACATGAAGAAATTCGGCCGTAACGTTTCCGAGCCAGCGATGGTGCTTGAGATCATGGGCCGCCATAAAGGATGGGCCGTTGTTGTAGCGCTTGTTGGCGGTGGCCAGGAGATCCATGGTGGAGAAGCTGGACTCGCAGCATGGGGCGACGCGATCGCAAAGCACCCTGAATGGGAGGTGATCACATCTCCGGAGGCCGTGCTGGGTGGCCCTTCGGTGGCGGGTTCCCGTCTTTTCCGGGAGGGAGATCCGGGAATGGCGCGCATCGAGCAGGACCCTTCCCTGCATTTGGCGATATCGAAACGGTCCTACGAAACGGACGTAACGGCGGCGTGGGTCAACGCTGTGCTCGATGGTCGGGCTGATGAAGCCAACCTGCTGGCCGCCAAAGGACTACCTATTCATCTGACGCGAGAAATCGAGGTAGCACGTTCCTGGTTGTTGTCTCAGGCGAAGGGTAACCGTCGCGCCGGACTCGTCGCTAGCTCCGGAGCGGCAAGGCTCAGGGCGGATGGTGTAGAGACTCCGACATTCAACTTTTTGAAGACGATCGACTACGTGAAGTGGTTCCTCGAACCAGTCGGCGATCACAGGTCGTCCAATCAACTTGAGGTTGCGCTAAGCGAGTTTGAGATGCAAGGGCTTGAAGTCGATGTTGCGGGGGTCCTGTGGGGCGGAGACTTGATATTTCCAGAGGGGCACGTAGTGGCACGGAGTCTCCGGGGCAGAAAGTGGTGCGTAGTCGATGGCGTGAGTGACCCGCAGGCATCTGCTGATGATCCACGAACCAGAATTCAGAACAAATACCGCGTCTTACTCACACGCTTTTGAAAGGGCATGGTCATTTTTGTTCCCAGGGGATCAACTGATGACTCGACCCGCGCGCAAGCGGACTTCGACAGCGTGTACGCATACCTACTTCGATGCGGTGTGCGTCCCCTTGGATAATGCTTTCTCCGGCATCATCTCTCGGCTGATCTCCCCGTTGCATCGCGCTAATTTCGAGTTCCTTCAAGGAGTCCAAGCCCACTCCCCAGGAGGTTGAGCGGGCCAACCGCCGCCGGCGCGGCAGCGTTGCCGAAGTGTTCAGGATCCGTGCTGAGCAGGCCTACGACTGGCACTCCCTGCCCAATTTTCACTACCTCAAGCTCGATCTCTTCAGCATGATGTTCGTCGGCATGGGGTTGTTTAAGCTGGGCGTCCTCAGCGCAGGACAATCCACGCCGTTCTACGCCATCATGGCCCTGGCAGGCTACCTCATCGGCATCCCTCTCAACGCTTTCACCGCATACACACGGGTGGCAAACAACTTCGGCCTCGTGGTAAGCGCCTACTCAGGAATCACCTTTGACCTCGGCCGCCTTTCCAGCGCGCTCGCCCACACCGCGGTCATCATGCTCTTGCTGCGGGCACGCCGCATGCTCTGGATCATCAACCGCCTGGCGGCCATTGGACAGATGGCGCTCACCAACTACTTAACCCACTCCGTGGTCTGCTCGACCCTCTTCTCCGGCTACGGCTTCGGGCTGTTCGGGCGGCTGGAGCGCTACCAGCTCTACTATGTTGTGGCAGGGCTCTGGATCTTTCAGATGATCGTCAGCCCAATCTGGCTCCGGCATTTCCATTTCGGCCCCGCCGAGTGGGCTTGGCGCTCACTGACCTATTGGAAGAAGCAGCCAATGCGCAAGGAACGGACCGCCCAACCGGCGGCACCTTGCCCTTAGCGCTCCAGTCGGTGGATCAACACCTCCGGTCGCGCTCACCGAACGCCACCGGAACACACTCAAGGCTGCATTCACATTCTCCGAACTTCCGAAAGGCCGAACTCGTTCGCCGTGTTTAGCGACGAACCTTGAACCGCCTTGCGGCCACCGCCACAATCAAACCGGCCGCACCCAGCACCATCGTCGACGGTTCGGGAACACCGGTCAGCTTGAAATCGGTCCACGTGGAGATCCGAGGATCTGGCCGGGGTATTGCCATGGGCAAAGAGCAACACGGTTTCAATCGTCTGCAAACCTGCACCCCAAACGCCCGGACCGGTGGTCGCGACCAGGGCGCCATCCAGGAACCACTGAACATTGCCAGCCTGATTCGAAGCCGAAAAGGTGTGCAATCCCGCGGTCCGCGGAGTGAAAATGTAGTTGTCCGTGTCGATGGACTGAGCACCGTCCACGGTCAGGTCAGGAACCCGCGTTTGAAACCGGAACTGCGTGCCACCCGCAAACGAACCGATCCTGAATCCAGAGCTGGCTCGAAGGCTGATTCCCGCTACCCACTTCGCCCGTGGTCGCGGAAACCAACTGGTACGCGCTCGCACGGAAAGCCGCCGAAGTCGTTTGACCCCCACCACCGAAATGAGAGAAATCCGGCCCAGCCGTGGGCGTCTCCAAATGCCCGGACGGATTGATCACCAGACTTTCAACTCCACAAAAAACTGGTCAAATCAAACCCTTGAAAATTGACAGGAATGGCAAAAACAAGCAGGCCGATGAGGCCCGCAAGAGTGATAGCTTTCGCGGCGACTGTGCGCACTGGCGCCCCTGATAGCGTCAAGCCGGGCAATGGGTCACTGGCACCAGTACATCAGCACTAATGGCGAAAGTGGCGATGCCCCGTGAACACCATCGAAACCCCCAGCGCGTCCGCCGCCTCGATCACTTCGGAATCCTTGACCGATCCCCCAGGCTGGATAAACGCCACCGCTCCATGGCTCGCGGCCAACTCCAAGCCATCAGGAAACGGGAAGAAAGCGTCGGACGCCACCACACACCCCGCCAGCGGCAGCACAGCTTTCATGGCCCCTGTCTTTACCGCATCCACCCGCGACATCTGGCCCGCCCCGGCTGCAAGCAGTTGTCCGGCCCGCGCATACACGATGGCATTCGACTTCACGTGTTTCGCCACACGCCAGCCAAACTCAAGCGCCTCCCACTGTTCCGGTGTCGGGACCGCCTTCGTCACCACCCTCATTTCAGCCCGCCCCGTGCGAACAGAATCCGCGCTCTGCACCAGCAGCCCGCCGGAAATCGATTTGATCACGGCGCCAGCATCGGCCGCTCCCGACACCTCCAGCAGGCGCAGGTTCTTCTTCGCTGTCAGCAAGCTCAGCGCCTTCTGCGTATAGCCGGGTGCGGCGATGGCTTCGATGAAGGTCTTGCCAATCTCGGCCGCTGTCTCTTCATCCACCGTACGGTTGAAGGCAAGAACACCGCCGAAGGCCGAAACGGGATCCGCCTCGAAGGCGCGTCGATAGCTGGTGGCCAGCGCGTCCGCTTCCGCGCAACCGCAGGGATTGGTGTGCTTGATGATCGCCGACGCGGGCCGGTCAAATTCCTGGACAAGCTGCCACGCCGCATCCAGATCCACCAGGTTGTTATAGGAGAGTTCCTTGCCGTGAAGCTGCCGTGCACCGGCAATGCCCTCCGTTCCACTCGCGTAGAGAGCGGCGGCCTGATGAGGATTCTCACCGTAGCGCAGAACGGCCGCGCGGGGCACGCGCAGGTCAAGCGTCGACGGGAACGGCTCGGGCGCCCCATCCACCAGCGCCAGCCGGGCGGTGATCGCGCGGTCATAACTGGCCGTCAACGCAAACGCCTGGCGGGCCAGCTGCCAATGTGTGGCCGGCGTCAGGGACCCGCCCTGAGCCGCCATCTCCTCAAGCAAGGCCGGGTACGCCGAAGGATCCGTCACCACCGCCACATCCTGGTAATTCTTGGCTGCGGCGCGGATCATCGTCGGCCCGCCGATGTCGATGTTCTCAATCAGTTCGTGCAGCGGCGCGTCGGCGCGGGCGGCCACTTTGGCGAAGTCGTAGAGGTTCACCACCACCATGTCGATGAGGCCAATCCCGTGCTCGGCCAGAGCCGCCATATGCGCCGCTTCAGACCGGATCGCAAGCACACCGGCGGCCACCCTCGGATGAATCGTCTTCACACGGCCATCCAGCATCTCCGGAAATCCCGTCACCTCGGCCACATCCCTCACGGCAAGCCCCGCATCGCGAAGCAATCGGGCCGTCCCACCCGTGGAAATCAGCTCCACGCCGGAAACGGCCAGGCCTTGAGCAAAGGGAATCAGTCCAGTCTTGTCAGTGACGCTGAGGAGCGCGCGTTGGATTCGGGGCATGAAGGGTTCATTTTCCCACGGTTGGGGACCCTCCGCGTCCCCAAAGCAACCCTCCGGGCAAACGCCTTCGCCGGGCCAAACGCCACACGGCAGTTCCTCAACAATAGGCCCAGCCGGTGTTCCCCGGGTGTCGGCGCAAGTCATGGCCGTACCACCATTGCGCGCGAAGCAGACAACTCGATATAGTGTCCACAGTCATGGTAATTTCCGTCGCTTGGCTGGTTGTGCTTTTGGCCGCAACGGGTTGGGCCGCCCCAACGGCTCATCAGGCGCTGATCACGCGGTACTGTTCTGGTTGTCACAACGCCAAAGTGAAGCAGGCCAACTTCTCCTTCGAAGGAATGGACCCGGAAGCTCCGGTGGGCCACGCGGCGCAGTGGGAGAAGGTGGTCCGGAAGCTGCGCGGGCGGTACATGCCGCCGGTTGGGCTTCCCCGCCCGGACGAGACCGCGTACCGCTCACTCTTGGGTTCGCTTGAGACCGCGCTCGACCGGCACGCGGCCGCCAACCCGGACCCGGGCCGCACCGACAACTTCCGCCGGATGAACCGAACCGAGTACCGGAACGCGGTGCGCGACCTTCTGGCCGTGGAGGCCGATGTCGCGGGGCTGCTGCCCGCCGATGAATCGAGCCATGGCTTCGACAACATCACGGTGGCGGACCTTTCGCCCACCCTGCTGGAGCGCTACCTGGATGCGGCGCGCAAGATCAGCCGCATGGCGATCGGGAATCCGGGCAAGTCACCCGGGGGCGTCACCATGATGCTCCCCCCGGACCTTACCCAGGAGGAGCACTTCGAAGGCCTTCCCCTGGGCACGCGGGGCGGCGCCGTGTTCCGGCACACGTTCCCGCAGGATGCCCAGTATGACTTGCAGATCAGGCTGCAGCGCGACCGGAATGAGCATGTGGAAGGGTTGTACGAGCAGCATGAAGTGGAACTGATGATCGACGGCCAGCGAGCCCAGGTTTTCACCGTTCGGCCACCTCCTTTCGGCAAGGATCACAGTCTGGTGGACGAGCACTTGAAGATCCGGACAGCCGTGAAAGCGGGCCCGCGCGCGCTCACCGTGACCTTCATTCGCAAGCACTGGGCGTTGGTGGAGACCGAGAGGCAGCCGTATCAGGCGCACTTCAACATGGACCGCCATCCAAGAATCCAGCCGGCGGTTTTCTCGCTCTCGGTCACAGGCCCGTATGAAGCGGCGGGAGCGGGCGACACACCGTCCCGGCGGCGCCTCTTCACGTGCACCCCGAAAGGACCGGATTCGGAAGAGGGCTGCGCGCGGCAGATCCTCACCACACTGATCCGGCGTGCCTATCGCCGTGCCTCCACCACCGCTGATTGGGAGACCATTCGACGCTTCTACCATCAGGGCCGGGCCGAGGGCGGCTTCGAGAATGGAATCGAAATGGCGTTGCGGGCCGTGCTGGTGAGCCCGGAGTTTATCTTCCGCGTGGAGCGCGACCCGGCGCGAGGAGGATCGCTGGCAGTTTCGGATCTGGAGTTGGCCAACCGGTTGTCGTTCTTCCTGTGGAGCAGCATTCCGGACGATGAGTTGCTCGATGCGGCCATCGCAGGACGGCTGCGCAAACCCGGGGAACTGGAGCGGCAGACCCGGCGCATGCTGGCCAGCCCGTGGTCAGCAGAGCTTTCGTCCAACTTCGCAAGCCAATGGTTGTACCTTCGCAACCTCTCTTCGGCCACGCCGGACATGCGCCTCTTCGCCGATTTCGAT
Source organism: Acidobacteriota bacterium (assembly GCA_016870915.1). Lineage (GTDB taxonomy): Bacteria > Acidobacteriota > Terriglobia > Bryobacterales > Bryobacteraceae > VFZY01. Next base: position 6,863 of record VFZY01000054.1, read on the forward strand.
GACAACCTGCGCCAGGCATTCCGGCGTGAAACGGAGCTGTTCTTTGAGAGTGTTGTGCGTGAGGATCGGAGCGTGCTCGATCTGCTGAAAGCGGATTACACATACCTGAACGAAAGGCTGGCCAGGCACTATGGCATCGCCAACGTGTACGGAAGCCGCTTCCGGAAGGTGACTTTCGAAAACGGGCAGGGGCGCGGCGGATTGCTGCGCCACGGCAGCATCCTGACGGTCACCTCCTACGCCACCCGTACATCGCCGGTGCTTCGTGGCAAGTGGGTTCTGGACAATATTCTGGGCGTTCCTCCGCCTCCGCCCCCAGCCGCCGTCCCGGCATTGAAGGAGAATGTTCTGGGCGCCAATCTTTCGGTGCGTGAACGATTGGCCCAGCACAGGGCCAACCCAGCGTGCTCCGGGTGCCACCAGCTCATGGACCCGATTGGATTCGCCCTGGAGGAATTCGATGCCGTGGGGCGCCGCCGTCCGCATGAGAACGGCCGCGCACTCGACATCGCCGGCGGATTGCCCGATGGAGCCAGATTCGGCGGCGTGGCGGGCCTGGAGAAGGCTCTGGCCGCAAAACCCGACGGCTTCACCGGCACCTTGACCGAGAAGTTGCTCACCTACGCGTTGGGCCGGGGCGTGGAAAGCCATGACCAACCGGCCGTCCGCGCCATCGTCCGGCGGGCCGCGGCCGAAGGATACAGGTTTTCGTCGATTATCCTGGGAATAGTGCAGAGCACTCCGTTTCAAATGAGGAGACCACAATGATCGTGACCAAGAAAGCCCTGCCCAGGCGTGCGATTTTGCGCGGCGCCGGCGTGAGTCTGGCCTTGCCGCTGCTGGACGCCATGGTGCCTTCCATGACTGCCTTGGCCGCCACTCCGGCAAAGGCGCCCCGGCGGCTGGGATTTGTCTATGTTCCGATGGGCTCCACGATTGCCAAATGGACCCCGCCCGGCGAAGGACGTCTCACCGAACTCTCGCCCACGCTGGCGGCTCTGGAGAAGGTGAAGAATCACGTGACGGTGCTCACCAATCTGGAGCTGCGGAATTCCTACCCGGGTACCCACGCCACCTCGAACGCGGGGTTTCTGAGCGCAGCGACCGCGAAGTGGACCGAGTCCACGGACTACCATCTCGGAACCACCGCGGATCAGGTGGCGGCGCAACAGATCGGCGGCGAGACCCGCCTCCCATCACTGGAATTGGCCATGGATCTGCTGACCACCGTCGGGCAATGCGACAACGGCTACGCGTGCGTCTATCAGAACAACCTCTCATGGTCCTCGCCGACCACCCCGTTGCCGGCCGATGCCCATCCCCGGATCGCCTTTGAGCGGCTGTTCGGCGATGGCGGCACGCCGGCGGACCGCCGCGCCGAAATGCGCAAGGACGCGAGCCTCCTGGACTGGGTACGCGAAGACATCGCACGGCTGCGAACGCGGCTGGGCGCCGGCGATCGCGCGAAAGTCTCGCAGTATCTGGACACGGTGCGTGAAGTGGAGCGCCGCATTCAGAAAGCAGAGCAGGAAACAAACAACTCCGCCTTGCGTGACTTGGACCGGCCGCTGGGCGTGCCCAGCGCATACGCGGACCACGTGCGGCTGATGTTCGACCTTCAGGTGCTGGCTATGCAGGGCGATGTGACGCGCGTAATCACCTTCCAGCTTGCCCGCGAAGCGAGCACACGCACGTATCCCGAAATCGGTGTTCCGGAAGCTCATCACCCGATGACGCACCACGGCAATAACCCGGAAAAGGTGGCCAAGGTGGCGCAGATCAATGCCTACCATGTGTCGCTGCTGGCGTACTACCTGGAGAAGCTCAAAGCAACGCCGGATGGCGACGGGAGCCTGCTGGATCACAGCGCGATTCTCTACGGCAGCGGAATGGGCAACCCGGATGTGCACGACCATGTGAATCTGCCGATCCTGGTGGCCGGCGGCGCCGGTGGTTTGAAGGGCGGCCGCCACATACGCTACGCCGAACCGGCTCCGCTGGCGAACGTCCACCTGAGCCTGCTGGACCGCGTCGGCGTCCGGTTGGACAAATTCGCGGACAGCAAGGGAAAAATCGCCGAGTTGGGCGAGCCCGCCGCGGTCTAGGAAGGTCCACCCATGCGCTGTTTCCCGATTGCTTTGCTTGCCGCCACCGCGACCTTCGCGGCCAGTCTTCCCGAAGCGGCCCAGCGGGGTGACCGCGCCGCGGCGCGAGCCCTGGTTGCAGCCCGGGCCGACGTCAACATGGCGCAACCCGACGGGACCACGGCGCTGCACTGGGCGGCGCACCAGGACGATCTGGAACTGGCGCAGCTTCTGGTGCGTTCCGGCGCTCAGGTGAAGACCACGAACCGCTACGGTGTTTCGCCGCTGTCCCTGGCGGCAACCAACGGCAACGGCGCGATGGTGGCCCTGTTGCTGGAATCCGGGGCGGATGCAAACACCATTCTTCCCGGCAATGAGACTGTGCTGATGACCGCGGCCCGAAGCGGCAAGGTGGAGGCCGTGCAAGCGCTGCTGGCCAGGGGCGCGGCCGTGAACGCCACCGAAAGTTGGAACGGTCAGACGGCGCTGATGTGGGCGGCCGCCGAAAACCACGCCAACGTGATTGCAGTGCTGGCGCAAGCCGGCGCCGATCTGAAAGTGCGTTCGAGGGGTGGCTTCACTGCGTTCCTGTTCGCCGCGCGCGAGGGAAAAATCGCCGCGATGACAGCTCTGGCGAAGGCCGGGGCGGACGTCAACGATGTGGTGAAGACGGCCGGTCCCGGGCGGCGGACGCTGGGCGGGTCCGGACCGCGCGATGGCACAAGCGCCTTGGCTCTGGCTGTCCTCAACGCGCACTTCGACGCCGCCGCCTGGCTGCTGGATGCCGGCGCGAATCCGAATGCGAATACTCCGGGATACACGCCGCTGCACGCCATCACCGTGGTACGGAAGCCAGGCCTCGGCGACAATAACCCGGCGCCCGAGGGTTCCGGCATGATGACCAGTCTTCAAATGGTGGAACGGCTGGTAAAAAAGGGCGCCGACATCAACGCCCGAATGACAAAACGGGTCAACTTTGGGCTCACCAGTCTGAACACTTTGGGCGCCACACCCTTCTTCCTGGCGGCCAAGGGAGCCGATTCTGAACTGATGCGCTTCCTCGCCGGCTTGGGCGCGGATACCAAGCTTGGAAACGTGGACAACGCTTCCCCGTTGATCGCCGCCGCGGGGCTCGGCACACGCTCACCGGGAGAGGATGCGGGAACTCCCGACGAAGTGGTGGAGGCCGTCCGGACTGCGCTGGATTTGGGCAACGACATCAACCACACCGACAACAACGGCGAAACGGCGATGCACGGTGCGGCGTACAAGAACGTGCCCGGCGCCGTCCTGCTGCTGGCCGCGCGGGGGGCTGATCCGAAAGTGTGGAACAAGCCCAATCGTCAGGGTTGGACTCCGCTGATCATCGCCCTGGGACACCGGTTTGGGAACTTCAAGCCGTCGCCGGTGACCATCGATGCATTCCATCAGGTGATGAAGGAAGCCGGGCTTGAGATTCCGCCGCCGCCCAAGGGGCGGATCGGCAAGGGAATTTACTAAGCCCGCGCCTTACAGCACCAGAATCGGGTGGTACACGTTCGGCAGGCGGATCTCGCCAATGGCCACCAGATCTCCCCCCTCATCCACGGCCTTGATGTACTTCGCCGGGCCATGCGCACGGAAGGGTGACGTGCGGAAATCGCGTCCCTGCCGGATTTGACCCGCCGTGAGCGCGTCCACCCGCTCGATTGGCATCTCCGGCAGCATCTCCGCTGGAGGCACCAGAATCGACGCTTGCCGCCCTTCGGCAGCCAAAGCTTCAAGCGCTGGTAAGGTAACAGCCTGATCGAGCGTGAAATCGCCGGATTGCGTCCGTCTCAGTTGTTCAACATAAGCTCCGAAGCCCGTCAGCTGGCCCAGTTCGTGGGCAATGCTCCGCACGTAAGTTCCGGCTGAACAGCGCAGCCGGATCACAATCTCGGTTTCGCGGGTTTCCAGCAGCTCCAGGGAGTAGACCTCCACCGGCACGGGTTCGAGCGTGAACTCCACATTCTTGCGGGTCAGTTTGTGGGCGGGCTGGCCGCCAACCTTCTTGGCGGAAACCGGGGGCGGCACCTGATCGAAGGCGCCGCGGAATCGGTTGAGCAAGTCATCGATCTCCGCCGCATCAAGTTCAGGTGCCACGGGCTCCGACGTCGGCGTCCCATCGCGATCATAGCTATGCGTGGAATGCCCGAAGCGAATCACCGCTTCATAGCTCTTGGCGTTTCGCGTGTAGAACTGGGCGAGGCGCGTGGCCCGTCCCACCACCAGCGGAAGCACGCCTGTCGCCATGGGATCCAACGTGCCCAGGTGGCCAATGCGCCGCGTCCCCATGAGGCGCCTGGCTTTGTTCACGGCATCGTGAGAGGTCCAACCGGAAGGCTTGTCGAGAACGAGAACTCCATCCATGCAAACCTTCAGGGTATCAACCCGTCACGGCCATGGATAATGAAAGAATGCCAACCCCTACCGGGGACGGAAAGGAACGAATGAAGAAGATTGCTGTACTGTACGGCATGGAGAACACTTTTCCTCCAGCGCTGGTGGACCGAATCAATGAAATGAACGTCCCGGGTGTCACGGCCGAACATCTCCGCACCGGCGGCGTTCGCATGGCGGAGCCGTGCCCGTACCGGGTGATTGTCGACCGCATTTCCCACGACATTCCGTTCTACCGCGCGTACCTCAAGAATGCGGTGTTGGGGGGAGCCATTGTGATCAACAACCCCTTCTGGTGGTCGGCCGACGACAAGTTTTTCAACTACGCGTTGGCGTCAAAGATCGGAATCGCCATCCCGCGAACGGTTCTCCTGCCGCACAAGTCCCACCCCGCGGGCACAACGGACCGCTCCATGCGCAACCTTGAGTATCCGCTGGACTGGGACAGCATCTTCAACTACATCGGCTTCCCGGCATTCCTGAAGCCACACGCGGGCGGGGGATGGAAGAACGTGTACAAGGTGGACTCCCCGGAAGAACTGTTCCGCGCCTACGACGAGACCGCGGACCTGTGCATGACCCTGCAGGCCGCGGTGAACTTTACCGACTACTACCGGTGTTACGTCATTGGCCGTGAGCGTGTCCACATCATGCGGTACGACCCGCGCCAGCCTCATGCCGATCGCTATGTAAAGAACGCTCCGCCCGTGGAACCAGCCATGTACGAGCGCGTGGTGGGGGACTGCCTGAAGATCTGCCGGACCCTGGGCTACGATCTGAACACCGTGGAGTTCGCGGTGGAGGATGGCGTTCCGTATGCGATCGACTTCTTGAATCCGGCCCCCGATGCCGACATCCATTCAGTGGGTGAGGAGAACTTCCGTTGGGTGGTGAATGCGGTGGCCGAACTGGCGGTGAAAAAGGCTCTCAGCGGCGAGGACGCCCGGGACGAGTATCACTGGTCGCGGTTTCTGGAGGGGCGGTAGATGCGGCCCAGCCTGACAATCGGGATCGAGGAGGAGTATCAGGTGATCGATCCCGAAACGCGCGATCTGCGGTCGCACGTCTCGGCGGAGTTCATTGAGCAGGGACGGCGCATCCTCAAGGAGCGCGTGAAGCCGGAGATGCATCAGTCCGTTGTGGAAGTGGGGACGGGCATCTGCAACAACATCCAGGAAGCCGCCGCCGATATTCGGGAGTTGCGGCGCGAGATGATCCGGCTGGCCCACGCCAACGGATTGCGGCTGGCGGCCGGCGCCACGCACCCCTTCGCCGACTGGCGCGCCCAGGGCATCTATCCGGATGAACGCTACCACGTTCTGGTGGAAGACATGCAAATGGTGGCACGCGCCAACCTCATCTTTGGCCTGCATGTCCACATCGGCGTCGAAGACCGCGAGACCGCGATTCAATTGATGAACGCCGCCCGCTACTTCCTGCCGCACATTCTGGCGCTTTCGTCCAATTCCCCATTCTGGCTGGGCATGGACACGGGATTGAAGTCCTACCGCTGCAAGGTGTTTGACCGGTTTCCGCGCACGAACATTCCGGACTACTTCCCCAGCTACGGCGAGTACGAAAATTTCGTCAATCTGCTGATCAAGACCGGCTGCATCGACAACGCGAAGAAAATCTGGTGGGACATCCGGCCCCACCCCAATTTCCCGACCCTTGAGTTCCGGGTGAGCGACCTGCCCATGCGGGTGGATGAGACCATCGCCATCGCCGCCCTGTGCCAGGCGACAATCTCAATGCTCTACCGTTTGTTCAGCCAGAATCAGGGGTTCCGTCTCTACCGGCGGATGCTGATCATGGAGAACAAGTGGCGCGCGGCGCGGTACGGCATTGACGGCAAGCTGATCGACTTCGGCAAGAAAACCGAGGTTCCGTTCCGGGAACTGATGAACGAGTATCTGGCCCTGGTGCGTGAGTCCGTCGAGGAACTGGGGTCGGCCGAGGAGATCGCCTACATCCACCGCATTCTCGAGGAAGGCACCGGGGCGGACCGGCAACTCCGCGTGTTCCGCGAGACCGGCGACCTGAAGAAGGTGGTGGACTACATGATCAGCGAGACCGAAAGCGGTCTCGATCTGGGGAACGGGGCGCGGGTATGACGCTCTCCGGCACACCGTTCAACCCGGAGTTTTCCGAAGGCGCCCGCAACGCCGTGCGGACGTGCCTGCGCATCACGCCGGAAGAAAAAGTGACGGTGATCACGGACCAGGCATGCCGCGAGATCGCCGCTTCCATCGTTCATGAACTGGACCAGGTGGGCGCTCCCCACGCCGACTTCGTGCTGGAAGCTCTGGCGCCACGGCCGCATGCCAACATGCCCCCGGCGGTGCTGGCCGATATGGAAACCAGCCAGGTTTCGATCTTCGCCGTGGAAGCGCAGGCCAACGAACTGCGCAGCCGCATGGACATGACCGATGTCGTGAACCGCCGCCGCATGCGCCACGCGCACATGGTGAACATTGAGCCGCGCATCATGCTGGAGGGCATGCGTGCCGACTTTCTGGCCGTTGACGCCATCAGCGTGGCGGTGTTCAATATCGCCTCCCAGGCTCGGGTCATTCGAGCCACCACGCCCGCGGGCACGGAAATCACCGCCAACATGAATCCGGACTACCGGTGGCTCAAGACCAGCGGCATCATCAGCCCGAACAAGTGGGGCAACCTGCCGGGCGGCGAGTGTTTCACCACGCCGGGCGAAGTGAACGGCACCTTCGTGATCGACGGCGTGGTGGGTGACTATCTGTGCGCCAAGTATGGCGACCTTCGGCAGACGCCGCTGACCATTCGCGTGGAGAGGAACCGGCTCGCAAGCGCTGAATGCGCCAACCAGGCGCTTCGCGATGAGTTCTGGGAGTATTGCCACCGCGACGAAAACTCAGACCGTGTCGGCGAGTTCGCCATCGGCACCAACATCGCCGTGCGCGACGTGATCGGCAATATCCTGCAGGATGAGAAGATTCCCGGCATCCACATCGCCTTCGGAAATCCGTACGGCGCGCACACCGGCGCCGATTGGTATTCGTCCACGCACATCGACGTGGTGGGGCGCCAGTTCAGCATCTGGGCCGACGGCCGGCAGATCATGGAGCGCGGGCGATTCCTGATTGAGGCGGCATGATCGCGGAACTGCGCGAGCGCTTCAATCGCGACTTTTCCACGAAGGGCTACCAGGTGTTGCGCGAGGGTCTCGAAAGGGCCACGGGCGTCCCCGAGACGTTTCGCTGCTCAGAGACACCGTGCTTCTTTCCGGCCGCCATGGGACGGGAATGGGCCGCAGCGGGTGCCGGCATCATTCGCCAGCTTGTCGAGAGTCCAGCCTACATGCAGCGCTCCTCGGAGGCTATTCCCGCGCCTTGCCTGGCGCCCGGGGAGGACAGCCGCCCGCTCTTCATTCAAGTGGACTTTGGCTTGGTGCAAGAAGCCGGGCGCATTGAGCCTCGTCTGGTCGAGATCCAGGGCTTTCCGTCTCTCTATGCATTTCAACCCGTGCTCGCCGAGCAGTATCGGTCGGCTTACGGACTTCGCGCGGACCTCGACATCTTTCTAAGCGGGTTGGACACCAACGGCTACCACCGGCTGCTGCGGGAGGCGATTCTGGCTGATGAGGACCCGCGGCATGTGGTGTTGCTGGAAGTGCAGCCGCACCTGCAGAAAACCCGCTGCGACTTTGCGCTCACCGAAAAGGCCCTGGGCGTCAAGGCTGTGTGCCTCACGGACGTGGAGAAGGTGGGCCGCCAGTTGTATTACCGGAACCAGGGCCGGCGCGTGCCGATCCGCCGGATCTACAATCGTGCGATCGCCGACGAGATCGAGCGCAAGCGGATCCCCATGCCATTCCATTGGAATGACGAACTGGATGTCACATGGGCCGGGCACCCCAACTGGTTCTTCCGCCTCAGCAAATACTCACTGCCCTTTCTGCGGCACGCGGCGGTGCCTCAGACGCACTTCTTGAAGGACTTGACCGCCGTGCCGGATGACCTGGACAACTGGGTTCTGAAGCCGCTCTACTCCTTTGCGGGGCTCGGTGTGGTGGTGGGTCCATCGCGCCGTCAAGTGGAAGAGGCCGATGCCTCAAACTACATCCTGCAGCGGCGGGTACGCTTTGAGCCGGTCATCGAGACGCCGCACGGGCCAACATTCGCGGAGGTGAGGATCATGTTCATCTGGGCAGCGGAACTCACCGCGGCCACGGCACTGATCCGAATGGGGCGAGGCAAGATGATGGGCGTCGATCACAATCGCGGCATGGACTGGGTGGGCGCCTCGGCCGCCTTCTTTGCACCGTAAGCGCTCGGCAACCTATCCGGTCCGGCCATTCCGAAAACGGCTACGATCATGGTGTTATGAAGAGCGCAGTCGTCGTTTCAGACCCTGAAATCATGCACGGAACACCGTGCTTCCAGGGCACACGAGTGCCCTTCAAGAACCTGATCGACTATCTTGAAGGCGGTTATTCGTTGGACGAGTTCGTTCACCAATTCCCGACTGTGTCCCGCGAGCAAGCGATCCAGGCGCTCGATGAAGCCAAGAATTCTCTCCCAACATCGCTTAACGACAATCGGTCAGGGAAATTCGGCGGATATCGGTTCTCGTGCTCTGGCGCCGCCACGAATAAAATCGACCACCTTGTGCCGCTCGTCCCTTCCGTTCAAGCGGAGCTGGCCAGGATTCGAAACGGCCAAGTCATTTTCGTTCGGTGAATCGCGGACCCCGGCATCTGCAACCATTTGGGCGATCCATGCGATGCAATTCAACCTGGTAGTAGGCGGGATAGGGCAGGCGCGCACCAGAACGATCGCCAAACGTTTGGTCGGGCCTACAACTCAATGGCTAGGGCATCAACCCGAGCGTTTTTTCTGACTGATTTCCACCTCCAATGCCTTACAATGGGTCGAAAACAACAACAATCGGAGGCTCGAATGAATTCTAATTCGACCGGCAGGCCGTTGATCCTATTCTTTGCCGTTCTGCCGCTCGCATATGCGCAGAACATCGAGGTCTACTCGAGCGGTACCGTGGAAAAGGGCACCACTCGCCAGTTGTCCGCCTACGTTCCGCTTTCACCGAACACGATCAAGTGGTCGGTCAACGATGTCCAGGGAGGCAACTCCACGGTTGGAACCATCTCGTCGAGCGGGCTATACACGGCTCCCATCGTCGTCCCAGCCGCCAATGTCGTCACGGTCAAGGCGACGAGCACCGCCTATCCCGCCAAGTTCGGATCGGCGAAGCTCACACTGACGCAGAAAAAGCCCAGCGTGTGGAGTTCGAATCCGTCCAGCTTCCCCGGCGGGACAGTGACCCTCAGCATCAACGGTGCGAACTTCGAAGCATCAACGATCATCAAAGTGGGCGCCGCGACGTGGACCGCGACCTACATCTCACCGACGTCGATGAAGGCGACCGGTTCGATCACCACAGCCGGAACGTACCCGCTCACGGCCACCAATCCGGGCAAGGGAGCGGCGGTGAGCAGCCCGATCAACGTGACGGTCACGCCCGCGCCGCCTCCACCGCCGCCCGCGATCAGCCTGGTTTCGCCGGGCAGCATCCAGCAGGGCGCCTATTCACTCACAGTTTCAGGATCGGGATTTACCGCTGGATCGCAGGTCCATTTCAATGGCGCGGCGATCACGACGGTGTACGTGTCCGCGTCCTCGCTCACCGCAACGGGATCGTCCAACCTCGCCATCGGGACCACGATTCCCATCACGGTTGCGAATCCGGTGCCGAACGCCGCCACCTCGAACACGTTCAACATCAAGATCAGCGCGGCTCCCGCGCCGAACATGTCCAAGGTGAAGGCTGGGCGGTTGCTCGAACAGGCAGCCTTCGGTCCGACTCCCGCCATGATGGACAAGGTCCTGCAAGACGGAGTGGACGCCTGGATCAACGAACAGCTCGCGTTGCCGGAGACGGTGTTCGCGGCTCCCGCCAGCATGAGCGACGCCCAGAGCCAGTTGCTCCACCGTTATGGAACGGCGCCCGATCAACTCCGGCAGCGGATGATCCAGGCGCTGGCGAACATCGTCGTCATTTCAGCGAACAAGAACATCTACGCGCCGGAGATCGTTCCGTACTATCAGATCCTCAGCCGGAACGCGCTCGGCAACTACAAGACGCTGCTCGAGGAGATCTCGACGAGTTCGCAGATGGGCAAGTTCCTCGACCATGCGAACTCTTCGAAGGCGACTCCCAAGACCAGTCCGAACGAGAACTACCCGCGCGAACTGCTGCAACTGTTTTCGGTGGGTCTATATCAATTGAATGCGGATGGGACCAACAAGCTCGATCCGCAGGGGCAGCCGATTCCCACCTACAACCAGACCACCATCAGCGAGTTCGCGCGAGCTCTGACGGGATGGACGTATCCGGGATCGAACGCGACGGGGTTCAACTGGGAGAACTTCTCGGGTCCGCTGCAGCCGCGCGACAACTATCACGATACCGGCGCGAAGACGCTGCTCAATGGCGCGGCTCTGCCCGCTGGACAGAACACCACGCAGGACATGGCGGGAGTGATCAATAGCATATTCAATCATCCGAACACGGGTCCGTTCGTCGTGCTTCGCCTGATCCGGGCGTTGGTGACCAGCAACCCGGGTCCGGCGTACGTGCAGCGCGTGTCGGCGGTGTTCGACAACAACGGCGCGGGCGTTCGCGGAGATCTGAAGGCTGTGGCGAAGGCGATTCTCACTGATGTCGAGGCGCGGAACGACACGCCGCCCGCGACCTTCGGCCGGCTGAAGGACGCAATCTTCCACGTGCTCGCCTTCACGCGCGCGTTGGGCGGCGCGCCCAGAAGCGGCACCCACCTGCAGATCTACAACTTCGTCAATATGCAGCAGGCAATCATGAATCCGCCTTCGGTGTTCGGCTACTACTCGCCGTTCTACCGGGTTCCGAAACAGCCGCTGTTCGGGCCCGAGTTCCAGATCTACTCGCCGTCGGAATCGGTGGTTCGCGCGGGCATGTTCGCAAACATCTTGAACGGGCAGGCCAGCGGCGACTTCCCCGTGAATCTGGCTCCGTTCACGACGGCAGCCGGAAACACACCCGCGCTCATCGACGCGGTGGATCAGGCGCTGCTCTACGGACGGATGAGTCCGCAGATGCGATCGGTGCTGACCACGGCGATCGACGCGCAGTACGACAACAACGGCCGTGTGTTCACGGCGCTTTATCTCACCGCGCTCAGCGGACAATACGCGGTGGCGCACTGACGGAAGGACCATGACCATGAATTCACGGCGTAGTTTTCTGAAGTCGCTGGCTGGAGTTTCCGCCGGCGTGATCGGGCTCAATAGCTTCGGCGCTGTCAACGCGCTCGCGCAAAGCTCCGGCTACAAGGCGCTCGTCTGCATCTTTCTGGCCGGAGGCAACGACGGACACAATACGGTGATCCCGATCACGCCATCGGAGAACACGGCGTACAAGGCGATTCGCGGCGGACTCTCGCTGCCGGATCAGAACACTCCGATCCTCAATGTCACGACGCCTGGCGGAACGCCGTATGCGCTCAACGGCGGACTGCTGGCGATCCATCCGCTGTGGGGGCAGAAGAAGCTCGCCGTGGTGGCGAACGTGGGGATGCTGGTGCAGCCGACAACGCGGGCGCAGTATCTCGCGTCCAGCGTGCCCGTGCCGGCGAATCTCTTCTCGCATTCCGACCAGATCCAGCAGATGCAGAGCGGCATGCCATCGTCATCCGGAGGAACCGGATGGGCGGGGCGCGCGGCGGATGCGGTGCAGTCCCTGAACGGGGCCTCGACTTTCCCGCCTTCGATCTCGGCGAACGGCCCCGCGCTGTTCAGCGTGGGGAACATCGTGCAGGCCGCGAGCCTCATCCCCGGAATCGGATTGACGCTTTCGGGGATGAGCGCGTGGCCCGAAACCGCGGCGGCGGCGCGCAAGAACGCGCTGCAGCAGATCCTGACGCTCGACTCGGGGTTGTCGGTGATTCAAGCGGCGAACAAGGTCCGGCAGGATGCATTGGCGCTCGATCAGATGCTCTCGTCCACCGGCACGGGGCAGGCGTTCTCCACTCAGTTCCCCGGAACCACGATCGGGAATCAGATGAAGCAGATTGCGCAGATCATCGCGCTGCGCGGGCAGATGGGGCTGTCGCGGCAGGTGTTTTTCTGCTCGCTCGGCGGATTCGACACGCACGGAGCGCAGTCGTGGGCGCACTGGGATCTGCTCAAGCGCGTGGCGGATGCAATGAGCGCGTTCTATAACGCCACGGCGGAGATGGGGGTCGCCGATCAGGTGACGGCGTTCACCGAATCGGACTTCGGGCGGACGCTCGAACCGAACGGCCCGGGCACCGATCATGGCTGGGGCAATCACTACTGGGTGATGGGCGGCGCGGTGAAGGGAGGCGACCTGTACGGCTCGTATCCGCCCATGGCGCTGGGCGGAGCGAACGACTCGGGCAACCGCGGGGCGATGATCCCGACGACATCGCTTGACCAGTACGGCGCGACTCTCGCGAAGTGGTTCGGAGTTCCGGACGCGGCTTTGACCAGCGTGTTCCCGAACTTGGGTAACTTCGCGCTGAAAGACCTCGGCTTCTTAGGCTAATCGATTGCAGACCAGATTCCACACTGCGCCCCACTTGGCAGTACCTTCGCCCCTTGGCGTACGTGAGTTTCCTACTCTTCAGGTGACCCCTTCACGCTTCAGGAGCCGCCGTGGCCTCCGCCGCCGGTTCGCGCACCAGCCAGATGGCGCCCACGCCCAGGGCGTAGATCAGGGCGCAGATGGCTCCCACGCGCGGGTAGTCGCCGCCCAGTGCGGAAAACAGCAGGCCGGCCAGAAGCACACCCGCCGCCGTGGCAAACCGGCCGGCGTTGTAGGCCAAACCGCTTCCAGTGGCGCGCACGCGCACCGGGAAGAGCTCCGGCAGATAGAGCGCCAGCCAGCCGAAGAACAGCGTTGAGACCATTCCCTGGAAGAACACAATGGCAAGAAAACCGGGCTGGAGTGGTGCGCTCGCCAGGAACATGGTGATAGTGAGAGTGCTGGCGCCCAGGCTGATCAGGAAGTAGCTGCGCCTCCGCCCAAGCCGCGCCGCCAGTTGTGCGCCGCCCACCGCGCCAAGCGTGGCGCCCACGGCCCACCAGCCCTGCACCGCCGCCTTGTAATCGGCATTGGTGGCGCCCGCCACTTTGTCGGCCCAGGGAATCATCCACTTGCTGGCCGCCCAGGCGCCCACCATGGGAATCACACTCACCACAATCGCGGCCAACGTCAGCGCCCGCAACTCCGGCCGGAACAACTCGCTCACCGGAACGTTCGCGCGCCGGGCTTCGCCCCGGGAACGGAGCCACGCCGGCGATTCCGGAATCCACAAAAGCACGATAACGCCCAGCACCGCCGGGGCACCCGCCAGGTAGAAGATCCAACGCCACGAATCCGGCGTGATTGGCCATACGCGCGCCAATTGGGACAGCATCAGGATCCCGGCGTTGAGGCCCGCCATCATGACCCCCGATACCAGCGGTTTCGCCGCCCCCGGCCAGCATTCACCCACCAGCGCCATGCCGTTCGGCCACATGCCGCCCACGCCCAGGCCCACCAGAAAACGCAGCACCAGCATCTGTTCCTGCGTTTGCACCTGCCCGCCCAGGGCGGCAAACAGCGAATACACCAGAATGCTCACGCCCATGGCGCGGGTGCGCCCAATGCGGTCCCCCAGATTGCCCAGAACGATGCCGCCAACCGCCGCGCCCAGCATCAGCGCCGCCGTGAACCGAGCGAACCAGTCGCCGCCAGAGGTGGGTGTGAACGCCGCTCCCAGCAGGCTCTTCGAAACGGAGAGCGACGCAATCGGCATCAACCCCAGTTCCACGCCATCAAAGAGCAGGCCCAGAAATGAAGCAGCCAGCACTGCGATGCGGGCTCCACGTCCCAGGCCGGTCACCGGTAAGCCTCCAGGATTGCGGCGTTGTCCGCATCGGCAAAACCGGCCGCTTCCGCCAATGTGAGCAAGGCCTGATGAACACGGCTGAGATGCGCCTCAAAGCCATGGGAAGCCGCTTCCGCCAGAATCAGGTGGACGTCCTTGTGATGCTGGCGCAGACGAGCTTCCACGGTCCAGTCGCGGGCCAGCATCTTCGGACCCTTGCGATCCATCGCCTTCGAGTACGCTGCGCCGGCCCGCAGCACCTCCAGCGCCGCCACCGGATCCACACCCGTCGCCTGCGCGAACGCCAGGCCTTCGGCCAGCACGGCCCGATTCAACCCAAGCACCAGATTCACCACCAGTTTCATGCGAGCCCCGGCGCCCACCGGTCCCACGTGGAAGAGTGTGGAGGCAAAAGCCTGAAGCACCGGCAGGGCTTCCTGATAGTCAGCGGGAGCGCCGCCCGCCATCACAACTACCTGGCCCATCCGAGCCTGTTCGCTCGATCCGGCGACAGTGGCATCCACGTACCGGCCCGCCGCGCGTCCCATGGCTTCCATTTCCGCGGGCGCGCCCGTCGTCGTGTCGATCACCAGCCGTCCTTCCAATCGCGATTGAATCTCCGCGATGACGGTCCGGCCGATGCCCGAATCGGGCAATGAGAGCAGCACCACATCGCCCGCCGCTGCCGCATCCGCCGCCCCCGCAGCCGCCTCGCCACCCAGCGCGCGCAGCCCGGCCATTCGGGCCGCATCCGGATCGTACCCGGTGACGCGCCACCCGGCCGCCAGCAACCGTTCCGCCATGGCTGACCCAAGCAGCCCGGCTCCAATCATTCCAATGCGCCGCACAGACTCACAGCATAGCGCGACCCCGGCTTCAGGCGCGATACAATCGGGCCAATGCAAGTACGAACCGCCCTCATCGCGCTGCCTCTGTTCGGCGCCGCGGCCTGGACCCTCACCCGCCCCGCGGACATCCCATTCGAAAAGGTCACACTCGACCTCGGCGCCAACGAGAGCGCCGCCATCACCGACCTCAACGGGGATGGCAAACTGGATATCGTCTCCGGCGAGAACTGGTTTGAAGGCCCCAAGTGGGTGCGGCACCGCTTTCGCGATCTGCCCTTCCAGAACCAGTACATCGACAACTTTTCCGACCTGCCGCTGGACGTGGATGGCGACGGACGAACCGACATCGTGAGTTGCGCCTGGTTCGCCAAGCGGCTCGCCTGGTGGCGCAATCCGGGCAAGGCCGGCGGCCCCTGGAAGCTCACCGAGATCGAAACCGGCTTCAACAACGAATTCTGCTTCCTGGTGGACCTGGACAACGACGGCAAGGCCCGCGAGGTGCTTCCCCAGTTCGGCGGCGCCACCGCACCCCTCACCTGGTATGAAGCTCGCGGCGGGGCAATGGTGAAACATGTGGTGAGCCCGCAGAGCTACGGCCACGGGATCGGCGCCGGGGATGTCAACGGCGACGGACGCGCCGATATCCTCACCCCGCGAGGCTGGCTTGAGGCTCCAGCCGATCCTCGCACCGGGCCCTGGACGTTCCACAATCAGTTCGAATCTCTGAAGCTGGGCGCGCTGGGCTTCATCTTCGTGGAAGACGTGAATCGCGACGGCCGGCCCGACGTGGTAAGCTCCAACGGCCACGACTACGGTGTGTTCTGGCTTGAAAACCTGGGCGGTGGCGCCTGGAAGAAGCAGTTGATCGACGACGCCTGGGCAGGCGCCCATGCCAGCACCTTCACGGACCTGAACGGCGATGGCCAGCGCGACTTTCTCACCGGCAAGCGGTTCATGGCACACAACGGGCATGACCCGGGCGAGCGCGAACCGCTAGGCGTCTATTGGTATGAGTGGCGCCGCTCCGATGACGGCAAGCGCCTGGAATGGGCGCGCCACACGGTGGACTATTCCACACGCACCGGCGGCGGCATGCAGATTCCCGTGGCCGACATCGACGGCGATGGCGATCTCGACTTCGTCACACCGGGCAAAAGCGGCCTGTTCCTGTTCTTGAACCGCACCAAATGACACGCCGCGGAGCTCTGACGTCTCTTGCCGTGCCGGCGCTGGTGGCGCAGGCGCCCTCCGATGAGATCCGCGTCGCGGTGATTGGCACCGGCGGCCGTGGAACGCTGCTGTTGAGGACTCTGGCGCGCATTCCAGGCGCCCGCGTCATTGCGCTTTGCGACATCGACGCGGAGAACCTGGCCCGCGCCTCCGCGCTCTTCCCGGAAGCCGCCAGGTTCGCCGATTTCCGCCGCATGCTCGATGAACGGAAGGATATCGACGCCGTACTGATCGCGACGCCCGTCGACACGCACAAGATGATCACCATCGCGGCGCTCGAAGTGGGCAAACACGTCTACTGTGAGAAGCCCATGGCGCTTAACCCGGAAGAGTGCCGCCTGGTGGCGCAGGCTGCGCACAATGCCAAGGGTGTCTATCAGGCCGGCTTTCAGCTCCGGCATGACCCCAACCGCCGCGCCGCCGTGGAACACATTCTGGCCGGGCGCCTCGGCCCTGTGCTGTTCTGCCAGGGCTACCGCCACACGGGCGATCTGCCCCGGTCCACCGCCTGGTATTTCGACCGGACACGCTCCGGAGACAACATCGTCGAGCAGGCCTGCCACATCCTCGATCTGTTCGCGTGGGCCATCGGCAAGCCGCCGCTCCGCGCCTTTGGATCCGGAGGCGTAAGCCTGTACAAGGATGAACCGCCCGGCCGCACCACCATGGACAACTACGCGTTGATCTATGAGTTCCCAGGCGACATCCGCGTGAACTTCTCCCACATCTACTTCGATCCGCCGGGATTCTCCGGCATCAAGGAACGCGTGTTCTGTGCTCAGGGAGCCATCGATCTGGCAACCGCCACATTCACACCGCTCAACGCCAGGGAGTCCACGCGCCTGGCAGTGGCTGAGACGCGCGACGCGAATCTCCTGTCTCTCGAAGCATTCCTTGATAACGCCCGTGGGCACAAGCTGCCGTTGAACAATGCCGAATCGGCCCGCACATCCACGCTGATGGCCATTTTGGGCCGCAAAGCGATCTATGAGAAGCGCATCGTCACGTGGGCTGAGGTGGCAGCTCCAGTTGGCGGTTGAGACTCGCGGCCACGCGATCGGCTGAACTCAGGCTGGCAGGGCGAAGCCGCCTTTGGTGACAGACCAACTCTCTTCAATGAAGCGGCCCAGGCGCTGTCTGAAGTCGGCCCGCATCGATTCGTGGCCAGTCCGCAGCGGCTTCAATTCGAGCGGGTCGCTCTTCAGCGTGTACAACTCTTCAAACCCCGGCGTTCCCTCGCTCCAGCGCTGGATGTAGTTCCATTCCGGTGTGCGAAAAGAAACGTGTTCGCCCCAGCCTGTGACAATCCAATCGCGTTTCGAAGCACGGCTCTCTTCCACCAACGGAACCAGGCTTTCACCCGTCACGCGAGCCGGCGCCTTCACACCCACCAGATCGAGCACCGTGGGGAACAGGTCCGTGTGCTGCACAAAGCCCCCAATGCGGCGGCCCGCCCACGGCCGGCGCGGGTGATAGATGGCAAGTGGCACCTGCGTGCACTGCGTGCGAAGCCGCGTCTCGCCCTTATGAAGCTGGCCCTGCTCGCCCATCATGGTGCCGTGGTCGGCCACGAAGACGATGATCGTGTTCGACATCAGGCCCAGCGATTCCACAGTCGACAGAAAGCGCCCGATGCGATCATCGACGAAACTGACAAAGCCCTTGTACATCGCCTGCGCATGCTCCACTTCCAGCGGGGTCATGCGCGCGGTGCTGAGCGGCGGGTGGATGAGCGTGGGGCCGTTGTAGTCGCGGGTAAAGTAGCGGCGATACCAGGCCTCCGGTGGATCCCAGAACTCATGCGGCGAAAACGATTCGATGTGGAGGTAGAACGGCTGGCTTTCGGCTGCATTGGCGCGCAGCCAGTGGGAAGCCGTGTTGAACACCTGGGCAGCCAGCCAGTCCTCTTCGGTCTTCCAGTCCTGGCGGTTCACCAGGTATTGATAGACACCCGTGGGCTTGGGTCCGCGCGGAATGGGCTGTGAGGCGTGAGAGTAGCGCCCAAGGTCGATGCGGGCACGCGGGGCAGACCGGAAGCGATCGGCCTCCTGGCCGCGAATCCAGTTCCAGCAGTCGAAACCGCGGTTGAAGTTCTTTCCAGGCTTGAACTGATGATAGAGGTCGCTGACGATTGAGGTCACGTAGCCCGTGCCGGCAAGCGTTTCAGCCAGCGTGACATCTTCGGCATACAGCGGGTGCCAGCCGCGGATGCGCACCTGGTCATCCGGCTGCACGAACTTCAGCGACGGAAACACCTGCCGGCCGGTATAGAGCACGCGTCGCGCGGGCAGCGTGGGCAGGGCTTGTGGATACGCATCCAGAAACATCGCGGACTTCGCGAAGAGAGCATCCACGTGCGGAGTGCGGTACTCGGGGTGCCCATAGACGCCCAAATGATGCGCGCCCCACGTATCCACACCGATGTGGATGAGATTCAGGGGACGCGCGGCATCGGCCTGAGCCAGGGCGGCGGGCGCGGCGGCGCCGGCAAGCATGGAACGCCGGGTGATGTGCGGCATAGGATTCACGATACAGGATC
Organism: Acidobacteriota bacterium; assembly: GCA_016870915.1. Classification (GTDB taxonomy): domain Bacteria; phylum Acidobacteriota; class Terriglobia; order Bryobacterales; family Bryobacteraceae; genus VFZY01. Next base: position 25,913 of record VFZY01000054.1, read on the forward strand.
GTGCGGGGCGGTGTTACACTGCCGTTCATGAACCGGGTGCTCTTTCTGTTGGCCTTGCCGCTGGCGGCGCAGGATCGTGTGGCGCAATTGGAAACGCTCTACAAGGAGTACTTCGAGTTCACCCTGAAAGAGTCCCCGGAGCAGGCGACATCGGCGGGACGGACGGAGTACAACCACCGTTGGGGAGACCGTTCGCCGGCCGCCATCGAACGCCGGCGCGCGGCCCTGAAAGGATTTCTGGAGCGCGCCGAAGGCCACGCCCCCGCCTCCCTGCCCGCCGAGGCCCGAATGAATCAGCGCCTGTTTGTGTATCAGCTCAAGGCGGCCCTGAACGGGTTAAACATTGGGTCGTACTATTTCGCGGCCAGCCACTATGGGGGCCTCGTCCGGTCCATCGATGGAACGCTCGATTCAGCCCCGGCGCGCACGCCGAAAGACTTCGAGGATCGGATCGCCCGGCTGCGCGGTGTGCCCGCTCTGGTGGATGGGTTGATCGCCTCGGCGGATGCCGGACTGAAGAAGAAGATGCAGGTGCCCCGCTTGAGCGTGAATCTGGCGGCGGGCATCTACGAATCCATGGCGGCGCCGGCCGCGGGGACCTCGCCACTGTTGAAAGCTTTCCGCGAGATGCCGCCGTCCATCCCCGAAGCCGCGCGCACGGATCTCCGTGAACGCGCCGAGACAGCGTACCGCGAAGCCACGCAACCGGCGTTGAAGAAGCTGGCCGGGTATCTGCGAGGCACCTACGCACCGGCAACCCGGACCTCGGTTGGCTTGAGCGCGAACTTCAACGGCACGGAGATGTATCAGGTGCTGATCGAAGCCTCCACCACCACGAAGATGACGGCGCGCCAGATTCACGATACCGGCGTGCGGGAGATGGCGCGGATCGGAGAGGCCATGGCCGCCATCCGCAAGTCTCTGGGTTTCACCGGAACAGCGGCGGAGTTCGATGAGCGCGTGTTACAAGCCCCCGCGATGCGATTCAAATCGGCCGAGGAGATTCTGGCGCACGGGCGCGAGATCGCCAAGCGTGTGGACCCGATGCTGCCCAAAATGTTCCTGAAGCTGCCCCGAATGCCATACGGCGTCGAAGCGATTCCGGACGCCATCGCGCGCACCGCGGCGCCCCATTACCGGCCGCCGGCACTCGACGGGTCACGGGCTGGCTACTTCTATCTGCGCACCGTGGACCCGGAGACCCAGTCCCGGTGTTGCATGGCGGCCTTGATTCTGCACGAGGCCGTGCCCGGCCACCATCTGCAACTGGCCCTGGCGCGTGAGATGGAGAACATGCCCAGCTTTAGGCTCACGGCGGGATACTCGGCTTTCGCTGAGGGCTGGGGGCTGTACGCGGAGTCCCTGGGCGAGGATCTGGGGATGTACAGGAACCCGCATGAAATGTACGGACGCCTGCAATCGGAGATGTTCCGCGCCGCGCGGCTTGTGGTGGATACCGGAGTGCACGCGTTCGGCTGGTCCCGGGAACAGATGATTGCAGCCATGGCGCCGGCCAAGGGCGGTTGGATCAATGATGCGTTCCTCTCATCGGAGGTGGACCGCTACATCGCGATGCCCGCCCAGGCCCTGGCCTACAAGATTGGCGGATTGAAGATCGAAGAACTGCGGCGTCGCGCAGAGAAAGCGCTGGGCTCGAAGTTCGACCTGCGTGTGTTCCACGACGTCGTGTTGCGCAATGGCAGCATCCCGCTCGACATCCTGGAAGAAGAAGTGGATGCCTGGATTGCGTCCAGGCGATAAACTGCCTGTATGCTTCTCACTTCGCTGCTTGCCGCGGGCCTCATCGCGCAGGCCGACCCGGCGCTGAACTTCCTGGCCAACCACGTCGACGGACGCGAAGCAGCGCAACAGTTGCCTCGATACCTCAAGGCGAAGGCGTTCCGAATGCTGGATGCGCGCGCAGCCACAGTGGCGGGTGTCCGTTCGACGGCGGCGCTGGACGCGCGCCGGCGCGAGGTTCGGGCCAAACTCACGGAAGCGCTGGGCGGATTCCCCGAGCGCACGCCTTTGAATGCCCGTGTAACGGGAAAACTCGACTTCGCGACCCATACCGTGGAAAAGCTGATCTTCGAATCACAGCCCGGATTCCACGTCACGGCAAATCTCTATCTGCCGAAGTCGGGGCAGGCGCCGCATCCGGCCATCCTGTTCCCGCTGGGACATGAGGGCGGCGCCAAGGCTCACGAAGCGTGGCAGGAAGTCCTCATCACGTTCGCCAAGCGCGGCTACGTGTGCCTGGCCTGGGACACGTTGGGGCAGGGCGAACGGATTCAGATGTGGGATGCGGACCTCAATGCCTCCAAGGGATCCGGAAGTTCAACCATCGAACACACTCTGCTGGGCCTGCAGACGTTGCTGATGGGAGATTCCCTGGCGCGATACACCATCTGGGATGGGATCCGCGCGCTCGATTATCTGATTTCCCGCCCGGAGGTGGACCCCAAGCGAATCGGCCTCACCGGCAATTCCGGCGGCGGCACGCACACGTCTTATCTTGGTGCGTTGGACGACCGCTTCGCCGCGGCCGCGCCATCCTGCTACCTCACCACCTGGAGGCGCCTGCTTGAAACCATCGGACCTCAAGACGCCGAGCAGTGCATCCCGCCTTCCATCGCTCTGGGGCTCGATCACGCCGATTTCGCCGAAGTCTTCGCGCCCAAACCGTTTTTGATGCTGGTCGCGGTGCGCGATTTTTTCTCGGTGGCCGGGGCCCGGCACACCTTCGCCGAAGCGCAGCGCCTGTACGATTCCCTGGGGCAGGCCGCCAAGTTCGACAAGTTCGAAGCGGATGACGGGCACGGCTATACGAAGCCGCGGCGCGAACGGGCCTATCGCTTCTTTTCTCAGTGGCTGGAGGGCCGCGAGAACAATGAGGCTGAGCCCCAGAACACCATCCTCGGCGAGCCCCAGTTGTGGGCCACCAGGTCCGGCCAGGTGGTGGAGGAACTGAAAGGCGAAACCGTGCACAGCCTGAACCTGAAACGCTTCGCGGCCCTGCGCCGCGGCACGGCGGATATCGAACAGATCCGGCGGTTCACCGGTTTTGCGCCGCCCTCCGGCCGCGTGGCCGCCATCCCCTACGGCAGCACGGAGCGCCGCGACGTGGTCGAAAGCTACACGATCGAAAAGTACCTTCTACCGGTGGAGCCGGGCCTGGATCTGCCGGCGCTGCTCTATCTCCCCGCGGCAACCGGCAAGAGGCCGGCCACGCTCCTGGCGTGGGGCGCAGGCAAAGCGCAGGCGCACGGCGCCGCGGCGCGCTTGGCCGCAAGCGGCCGCGTGGTGTTGAGCATGGACCTGCGCGGCCTGGGTGAAACTCGCCCGGTGTCGATCAACTACGGGTCCGATTGGGGGCGCTTCTTCGGCGACTACGAGTCCTCCATGACCGCGCTCCTGACGGGAAAGGCGCTCGTGATCCAGCGCGCCGAGGACATCGCGCGCGGCGTCGATTTTCTCGCTGGCCACGCGCGCGTGGATGCGGCAGCCATCGCCGTGGAGGCGCGGGAGTTGGGCGCCGTGCCCGCGCTCTACGCCACCGTATTCGACCGCCGGATCACCGGGACCCGCCTGGAACGGATGGTCGAATCGTACGAGGCAATCATTCGCAACCGGCTGCATCGCGGCCAGTGGGAAAACATCGTGACGGGGGCGCTCAAGCACTACGACCTGCCGGACCTCGTCCGGCTGGCCGGCGCTGGCCGTGTCCGGATCGCGGAGCCGCTCAACCCCCTGGGTCAGCCCATTCCCGCCAGATAGCCTTCGATCGCGGCTTTGCCCTGCCGAAGGTGGCCTTCCATGGCCGCCGGGTCACCGGCAATCTCAAGAACAAGGTGGCCGTCATACCCAATGCGGCGCAGAGCGTGGAACAGGCGCGGATAGTCGACAAACCCCGTGCCCATCGGGCGGTGCTCCTGCCAGGTGGCGGGGTCGATGTCGTGCACATGCAAATGGAACACCTTGCGGCCCAACGCTTCGGCAATCGCGATGGTGGTGTCGTTGTAGGCACGAATCCCCGCGGGTGTGGCCCGTTCGGATGCGGGGACGCGCGCGACAAGTTCCGCATAGCGGCCCTGGTGGCCCACATCGATCGTTGCGCCGACAGCGGGGTGATCGGCTTCGCGGATCAGCCGCGTGAAGTCCGCCACGCTGAGTGGGAATCCTGTTTCGAGCGCAATGCGCATGCCGTGTTTCCGGGCCTGATCGCCAAGCTCGCGAACTCTCCGCAGCATCAGGGGCCACTGGGTTTGGAGCGTCTGGCCGCCGCCCTGCTTCGGATGAAACACGGCGATCGAGGCACCGAAATAGACTGACCCCTCCAGCGCGATCTCAACGCGCCGCCAGGCACGGTCAGCCACCGCGGGGTCGGCGGCGAAATAGTCGAGCCCCGTGTAAGGCAAATGCGTGGTCACGTGCCGGAAGGGCCGCAGGGCCTTCTTCAGCCGTGTGCGATCCACCGCGGCCATCGAATCGAACTCGAAGCCGGGAAAATCGGCGGGCGCCGGCTCAGGCTTGCCCATCGGGTGAATCTCAATCACCGGAAAGCGCAGCGCTCCTAGCAGCGCCACGGCCCGATGCAGTTCCAGGCCCTTGACGGCAGTGTTCGCGCCCACCAGCCAGCGCCGGGGCGCCGCGCCCGCCGCGGTGGCCAACGTCATGCCGGTGAGAAACTGGCGGCGTGTGAGACTGCGCGTTCGAAATCGCATGGCTTGATAAAATCAATTCTATGCCGATGTACGAGTACCGTTGCGAATCATGCGACCGGCCGTTTGAGAAGCTGCGCCGCATGAGCGAAGCGGATTCAGCCACGTCCTGCCCCCACTGCCAGTCGAGCCAGGTAAAAAGAGAACTTTCCTGCTTTGCCACCACCGGCTGTGGCGGCGGTGGCCGGTTCACTTGAGCGCGCTAAGACGGTCTCGGTGAGACCTTAGTCGTGATAGCGTAGCCTCTATGAGGCTCACTCTCTTTCTGGTCCTTGGCGCGGCCGGCCTGTTCGGGCAAAGCTCAACCGGCAGCATCACGGGCCTGGTCACGGATTCATCCCGCGCCGCCGTGGCGGGTGCGTCACTGAAACTCGCGAATCAGGGCACCGGCGTCGTGGTTTCCCGTGAGTCCAACGAATCGGGCGAGTACACGTTCCCCCTGCTCGTTTCAGGCTCCTACCGGCTCAGCGTGGAGAAAACCGGGTTCCAGACACATCAGCAGACGGGCATCGTCGTGGAACTGGGGCGCGTTCTGCGCATCGATATCGCCCTGCAACTGGGCGCGGTAAGCGAGACCGTGAATGTCACCGGTTCGGCGCCCCTCCTCGAATCGGAGACCTCCACCGTCGGGCAGTTCATCGAGAACAAGACCATCTCCGACATGCCGCTCAACGGCCGCCGCGTCGGCGAACTGCTGGGCATGGCCGGCAATGCCGTGTTCGTCACCGGCGACGTGATTCGCCCTCGAGTAAGCCTCGCCGGCGGACGCGCCGATCAACAGCAGTGGATGCTGGACGGTGTCAACGCCTCCAACATCGCGCTCGAAGTGACGCAGGCGCTGTTCAATCCGCCCGTCGAATCCGTGCAGGAAATCCGCATCCAGCAAAACGGCTATTCGGCCGAGTATGGAAACTCATCCGCCGGCGTCGTGCTCACCACCACGCGCTCTGGCACGAACAAACTTCACGGCACCGCCTACGAGTACTTCCGCAATGAGAAGCTCGATGCCCGGAACTTCTTCGCCGCGTCCCGGCCTCCCCCTCCGTGCCAACATAGCTGAGACAACTCCCCTGGCCTTAATTACTGAGCAGGGCGAGAATAGGAATCAGCGTGAATTCTCAGACTCGCAACAAGAACGGGCTCCCTCCGGCTCCCACGGTTTTGC
>VFZY01000055.1 GCA_016870915.1 Acidobacteriota bacterium
ATGGCTGGGGCGTCCTACGGGCCGGGTGAGCAACTCGGCGATGTCCCGCGCCAGGCTGTCGTTGGCCGGAATGCGGGTGGCGTACTTCACACCGCGCGCTTCCAGGCTTCAATCTTGCGATTCTAGGTCTAAAGGCATGCCGCGGGTGATCGCCGCCATCGTTGCCACGCCCGTGCTTTGTTCCGCGGCCTGGGTGTCGGTTCGCGCGCCTGGCGTTGAGGTGCTCACCGATGCCGGTGCCGGCGCCGCCTCATCCACGCTGCGCCGGCTGTCGGAGTTCGAAGCCTTGTACCGTGTGGCCGAACCCGGTGCTATCGAAGGCCCTGGCCTGCGCGTGGTGATCTTTGCCCGCGCGGCCGATTTTGCGGCGCACCGCCGTGGTCACGCCAACGCGGGTTTCTATCTTGAGGCCGGCGGCCACGATTGGATTGTGGTCGAAAACAGCTCTCCGCGAGTTCTGGCTCATGAATATGCCCACCGGGTGCGCGCATTCAGCGGGGTCCGCTATCCGCCGTGGTTCGAAGAGGGTCTGGCCGAGTTCTACTCGACACTCGAGTTCCGGGGTGGCGTTGCGCGGGCCGGCGGGTTGATCCAAGGGCATGCCCGCGTGCTCGGTGGGCGGACCTGGATTCCGATGCGGGCGTTGTTGGATGCCTCCGCCGAACCGGAAGAAAAGGCTGACGTGTTCTATGCCCAAAGCTGGGCGCTGGTCCACATGCTGCTTGCGGCCCCCGGATACCGGGAACACGTTCCTGCGTTTCGCCATTTGTTGGATGAGCGCGTTCCACCGATGGCAGCCTTGGAGCAGGCCTTTCGCAAACCGCTGGGGCGTCTGGAAGCGGAGCTCAGACAGTATGTAGACGCCCAGATGTTCCAGGCCGTCACGTTGCCTTACACGCCGCCGGCGCCCGTCGCGGCGCCGCCTGTGCGCACGCTTTCGGCGGTCGAAGTTCTCCTGCTCGAGGGCGAGATTCACCTGGCAACGGGACACCAGTTGGAAGCGCAGCGGATTTATGATCGCCTGGCCGGGACCGCATCCGCCGGACCCGCGGGCGAGGCCGCGCTCGGTACTTTGGCCCTTGGACGGAAGGACTTCGTTCGTGCGCGCCAGCATCTGCGGCGCGCGCTGGACGGCGGCTTTGACAGTCCTGGTCTTTTTCTGGAGTACGCGATGCTGCTTCGCGAGACCGGCGGCGCGCCCCACGAGGTCCGGCTCTGGTTAAAGCGAGCGATCGAACGGGAGCCGAATTTGGGCGACGCGCACTTCCTTCTGGGGATCGCGGCGTCCGTGGACGGGAAGTTCACGGAGGCCGCGGCTCACTTTGCGCGCGCGGTGCGAGCCAAACCGCGCCGGGGCTTATGGTGGTACAACCTGGCCCTGGCTCAGCGCGATGCCGGGGCACTGGCGGAAGCACGGACGTCGCTCTACCGCGCGATGGATTTCGCGGCCACGGAGCAGGATCGGGAGGCGGCGGAAACTCTCCTCGACTCGCTGGGCCGCGCCGCACAGGGATCTAGACCGGCCAAGCCTGCCGTGACCGTGCCGTCCGCGTGGACACGCCCGGAGGGCGATCAGGTTGCCGAAGGCCGTCTGATCCACGTGGATTGCCGTGGCGCCTCGCTTGGACTTCACGTGGAGCAACGTGGGGGTCCGCTGAAGCTGCTGGCCGAGAAACCTGGCGAGATTGTCATCCGCAACACCGGGTCGGTGCAGCATGAGTTCAAATGCGGCCCTGCCTCCGCGGAGCGGGTGCGGATTCGCTACTTCGCGCGCCCGCTGGAAGGTGGCTATGTCGGTTCGATTACATCCATCGACTGGGCGCCGGATTCCCGATAGCTTCGACCGTTGCGGGGGGTTGCCGGGTTAGACTGAGGGCTGTGAGCCCGTGGCGCGCACGTGCGTCACCGCCGATGGAAGATCAGACGTGAACAAAGCAGGCAAACCGGTCTATGTCGCTCTGGGGTGCATTTGCACCGGGCTGGGGTTTATTGGTGCTTTCGTGCCTGGCATGCCGACCACGGTCTTTGTCCTGCTGGCGTCTTACTTCTTCGCGCGGAGTTCACCGCGTTTGAACGGCTGGCTGAGGGCCAACCGTTGGCTGGGCCCCAGCCTGCGACGTTTTCAGGATCTGGGCGGGATGACGCGCGCCGCCAAGGTGGCCGCGCTGGCGTCCATGTGGACCGCGGTGATGATTTCAGCGGTGCTGCTGCTGGCGGTGAGTTGGAAGGCCAGTCTGGTGGCTGTGGGCCTGGCTGTGATCGGAACGCTGTGCATTCTGTGGAAGGTGAAAACCGTTCCGGAGTCTGCCCGGGCCGCAGCCGCCGAAACGTCTACTCAAGCTTGAGAATGATGCCGGTATCGAGCGCGGCCCAGTGGGTATCGCCGTGGGAGGCAAGCCAGGCACGACGCCCGGAGGCGCGGTAGTCCACTTTCATTTCACTCCATTCCTTCAGGTTCGAAGAACGGAGTATGTGCAGCTTTCCGGGGATGGTGAGTTCCTGCAGGGTGCCCTGGGGCTCGATGGCGGCCAGCAAGGCGCCGCCGCCGGTGAGCATGCGAACATCCTTCACGGCGCGGTCTTTCTCGCGAAAGGCACGCTCGAAGCCTCCGGTCTTCAAGTCGAACCTGTAGACCTCGCTGGGCCAGGCGAACTTTTCGGTGAACTCGAACAACGTCAGGCCGGCACCCTCCGGCAGGACATGAACCCGGGTGATCTGGCCGAACAGGGACGAGACTTTCGGGTTCCAACGGCGGCCTTCGTCCGGGGTTTCCAGCATGATGGTGGATTGCGGAATCTGAACATAGCGTTCCGCGGCTTCGGGGTCCATCCAGGCGGGGAACAGCGGATCGTCTTTCCGCGGGGGCATGCTGATGCCGGTAATCATGCCGGAACCGTTGGCGGCGAACGCGATGGTGGAGTACACGGTGTGTTCGGCCTTCACTTCCGGTTTGGCCGCTTCAGGCACCTTGGTCCAGGTGCGGCCGCCATCGGCGGTGGACCAGACGGACTTCGGCGCGCCGGCGGCCAGGCCTCGCTTTTCATCGAAGAAATGGACGCGCAGAACGCCCTTGAGCGAGGACACTTTGCGCCAGGCCCGGCCGGCCTCCTCGGTCATCCAGATGCCGCCTTGGGCGGCGATCCAGCCGGTGGAGTCATTGAGAAAGAACTGTGTGCGCGGCAGGTCCCGGAATTGGACCTGGGTCCAGTTGGCACCGCCGTCGCTGGTGAGCAGAAGGGCGCCTGTTGGCTGCCCGCCCGGGCCGCGGTGGATACCACAGGCGATGGCTCTTGCCGGCGCCAGCGCGGCGATATCGGTGAGTGAAAGCGACTCCCGGTCGTGATCGAACTCGTACTTCAGCTTCCAAGACTGGGCAAAGAGGCTGCCGGCGGCAAGCAGAACGAAAGCGGTGGCGCGCATGGGTCTAATCGTCGAAGGAAGTGGCGAATTCGGGTTCGGCGGACGCCGTGGCGGCGGGCTTTCCGGGTGGAAAGACCAGTTCAACGTGATTGGCGGCTTCGATGGCCGAGGCATCCATGCGGGCGAGAATCAGCAGGGACCCCACCTGTTCTCCGACGGTTTGAAGCAGTTCGAGTTCGGAGCCGGTGTGCTGATGGGTTTGCCGGTGCTGCACGTTGATGACTCCGACCACGCGCCCGCGGGCCAGGATGGGGGCAGAGAGGAAAGCGTGGTAGTTGTCTTCCGGCAGGTCGGAGAAGCGCTTAAAACGGGGATCATTGTAGGCCTCGCGCGAGATAGCCAGCAGACGCCGTTCGCGGGCCACCCAGCCGGTAAGGCCTTCATTCATGCGCAGCCGGACCTTGCCGAGGGTTCCGGGGCTGGGCGAGTTGGAGGCGCACAGCACCAGTTCATTGTTGTCAATCAGGTAGACCAGGCAGGAATCGCCTTTGGTGTACTCGCCGACCAGGGACACGATGCCTTGCAGGACTTCCTGCAGGCTCAGGTCGCGCACCATGAACCGGCTAATCTTCTGAAACAGGCGAAGCAGCGTTTCCGTGCTTTCCAGCCGTGCTTCGAGTTCCTTCACCCTGGACACAACCCGATTATCCCAGACCTGGGGCGGGGCCGCCGGGTTGGGGCTGGGCAGGGCGCCAGCACGCTACGGTCTGTTTGCGATAAGATGCCAAAATCCCTGGAGAATTCATGAAATTGACAGCACCTCTCGCCATCACGGCGCTGCTGGCCGCCTCCTCTGCGTTCGGACAACCGAAATCGGAGGCCGAAAAACTTTACCTGTTCAACTGCGCCTTCTGCCACGGCAAAGGCGACGACGGTTTCGCGGCGAATCTGGCAAGCCCCAAGCTGCCGCACGCACCCACCGAGGGGGCGTTGGTGAACATCATCAAGAACGGGATTCCCGGCACGGACATGCCGGCTGCGCTGGGCATGACCGACGCCGAGATCGCGAAGGTGGCGGCGTATGTGCGTGCCATCGGGCGGTCGGCGCCGGCGAAGGCTCCCGGTAATGCCGCCAACGGGCAGAAGCTCTACACGAAGAACGGGTGCGTGGGTTGCCACATGGTGGGCGGGCAGGGCGGCAAGAACGGCCCTGATCTGACGGACATCGGGCTACGGCGCAGCCTGCCGAATCTGGCTGCGTCCCTGACCAAGCCGGAAGCGGCGATTGCCGCGGGGTGGACGGCGGCGGAAGCCGTGGCCAAGGACGGCACCAAGATTGCCGGCGTGCGTTTGAGCGAAGACGCATTCTCCATCAACATCCGCGATGACAAGGGCAAGATCCACCTGCTGCGGAAGAGCCAGTTGACGTCGAGCGCGGTGAGTCTGGGCAAGTCCCTGATGCCGGCCTACGACAAGCTGAGCGAATCGGATCTGAACGATCTGGTTGCGTACCTGTTTTCGCTGCGGGGAGAATAAATCGAAATGAAAAGAGTTGGATTCACCATCGCGTTGGCGGGCCTGGCGGTTGCCGCGTTGATTCAGTTTGGCTGCGCGGGCAGCGGGCCGGGCGGAACCGAGAAGACTGCGGGCGGGGCCGCGGGCGCCGACTGGGCCCACTACCAGGGCAACGTGCAGGGACATCGCCATTCGCCGCTGAACGAGATCAGCCGGCAGAACGTAAGCCGCTTGCAGCCGCTTTGGAGCTACCAGATCGACCGGACCGACAAGTTCGAAACTTCGCCCGTTGTGGTGGGCGGCATCATGTACATCTCGGAACCGCCGAGCGATGTAACGGCGCTGGAAACGCGAACCGGCAAGGTGCTCTGGAAGTACCGCCGCGTCCTGCCGGACAACATGCCGGTGTGCTGCGGCAAGGTGAACCGCGGCGTGGCGTACCACGATGGCCGGGTTTACATTGGAACGCTGGATGCGCATCTGGTGGCTCTCGATGCCTCGACCGGCGGCGTGCTGTTCGACGTTTCGACGGCGGACTACAAGGTGGGTTATACCAGCACCGTGGCGCCCCTGATCGTGAAAGACAAGGTGATTCTGGGCAGCGCGGGCGGTGAATTCGGCGTGCGGGGTTTCCTGGCCGCGTTCGATGCCAAGTCCGGCAAGGAAGCCTGGCGGCTCTGGACCGTGCCCGCCAAGGGAGAGCCGGGGACGGAAACCTGGAAGGGTGAAAGCTACAAGTACGGATCGGCGACGACGTGGGTGACGGGATCCTACGATCCGGGCCTCGATACCATTTACTGGGGCACCGGAAATCCAGGTCCTGACTGGAAGGGCGATTCGCGGGAGGGCGACAATCTGTATTCGGATTCTGTGCTCGCCGTGGATGCAGGCACGGGCAAGCTGAAGTGGCACTTCCAGTTCACGCCGCACGACATTCATGACTGGGATTCCACGCAGACTCCGGTGCTGGTGGATCGCGATTGGAAGGGCAAGCCGCGCAAGTTGCTGCTGTTTGCCAACCGCAACGCGTTCTACTACGTGCTGGATCGCGAGACGGGCGAGTACCTGCTGGGCAAGCAGTACGTCCGGCAGACCTGGGCGCAGCCCGAGTTGGACGCCAAGGGCCGTCCGGTCCGCGTGGCGGGCAAGGAGCCCACGGCGGAGGGTAACGAGGTCTATCCGAATTCGCCCGGCGCCACCAACTATCAGGCGCCCTCGTTCAGCCCCCAGACCGGGCTTCACTATGTAATGACTCGCGACGAGGGCGGCGTGTTCTACACAGGCGACGACACCTACCGGCAGGGCAAGTGGTTCCTGGCCGGCCGGTTCATTTCGAAACCGGGTGAAGAGGCCACCAGCGCCGTGAAGGCAATGGACCCGGCCACGGGCGCGGCCAAGTGGGAGACGCCGGTGGGCGGCGGTTCCTGGTCCGGCGTACTGTCGACCGCGGGCGGTCTTGTGTTCGCGGCCACGGCGGATGGCGACATGCTGGCGCTCGACGACACCAACGGGAAGGTGCTCTGGCGCTATCCGATGGGCGGAAGGGTATTCGCCAATCCGGTGAGCTATCAGAGCAACGGCAAGCAGCAGGTGGCCATTGCCGCCGGACACGCGATCTACGTGTTCGGCCTCCGCGATGGCAATCTGGTGGACTGACGCCCGGCAACATGGGTGGTTTTCTTCGCGCGCTTTTTCTAACCGATCCTTACATCATTGTTTCCACCATCGCCTTCGGGACGGTGAGCCTGGTTGTTTCGCTGTTCGAATCCACAGGGCGGGGGCAGTTGAAGGTGGCGCGCGTGTGGGCCCGGTGGATGCTGAAGGTTGCCGGTGTCGAGGTGCGGGTGGTGGGACTGGAGAAACTGGATCCGTCCAGGAACTACATCTTCGCGGCCAACCACCTGAGCTACATGGACACCCCGGTGGTGCTGGGAAACATTCCCGTGGAGTTCCGGTTCATGGCCAAGCGCGGGTTGTTTAGCATCCCCTTTCTTGGAACGCACCTGAAGAGTGCCGGGCACATTCCGGTGCCTCTCGACAACCCGCGCGCGGCGGTCAGGAGCATGACCGACGCCGGACGCACGATCCGCGAAAAGGGCATCTCCGTGTTGATCTTCCCCGAAGGAGGACGCGCGCCGGATGGCGTTCTACAGCCCTTCAAGGAGGGCGGTGCGTTCATCGCCATCAAGGCGGGTGTTCCGGTGGTGCCGGTGGCGCTGGTGGGCACACGCGAGATCCTGCCGTTCGGAGCCGGCTTTCCGCGCCCCGGCCTGGTGACGCTGCGGATTGGCGAGGCGCGTCCGGCCGAGGGACTCGCGATGAATCAACGGGGCGAGTTCACCAACCAACTGCGCGAGGATGTTGTGAGCCTGCTGGCGCAGGGCCATCAGGCGAGGCCGTAGTTGCCGTCCCGTTACACTTGGGAGTGATCCACATGACCACAAAGTTCCTGCCTCTTCTCTCCGTTCTCCTGCTGGCCCTGCCAGGGACGGCTGCGCCCAAGCGGGCGCGCAATGTGATCCTGCTGCTGGCGGATGCCGGCGGCGTGGCAACGGTCAACGCCGCGAGTGTGCTGGGCTACAACGCGCCGCGCAAGCTGTTTATTCAGAGCTGGCAGAACGTCGGTCTTTCGGATACGACGCCCGCGGAACGCTGGGTTTCCGACTCGGCGGCTGGCATGACCGCCATCGTCACCGGCGTCAAGACGCAGAATGGCGTGATCAGCCTGGGTCCGGACACCGAACGCGGCAAACGCGATGGCGCCATGTTGAAGACCATCCTTGAGCACGCCGAAGAGCGGGGTCTTTCGACGGGTGTGCTATCCAATGTCACGATTACCGACGCCACTCCGGCCGCGTGCTTTTCCCATGTGAACAATCGAAGCAAGTTTGGTGAGATCTTCATGCAGCTTCTGGAGCCACGATTCGGGAATGGCGTTGACGTCCTGATTGGCCCCGGGCGGGACCGTATTTTTCCCCTGGTGGAGGCGCTGGGCCAGAAGCCGCTTGAAGCGGCGAAGGCGAAGGGGCGGGAGATTTTTGGATCCCTTGCCGAAGCCGGCGACTTTGAACGCGCCCTGGTGATTGCCAGTCAGCCGGTGGACCTGGCCGAGGCGGCTCGCAAGACCATTCGGGCGCTTTCTCGCAACAAGAAGGGCTACTTCCTGATGATTGAGTCCGATGCTCACACGGACGATCCGGCGGCGGGGCTGGGCCGTCTGGTGGCATTCGACAAACTGATTCGCGAACTTGCCGCCACGGCCGGGGATGACACTCTGTTCTTGTTCACGGCCGACCATTCCTTCGACTTGCGGATTGTGGGCGGCGGTCCTGGTGAGCCGTTGCTGGCGGGCCTGGACGAATGGAAGCAGAAGCGCGCGGCCGCGCTCAAAGCCAACCCCAAGGAGCCGCGTCAGCCGGTTTGGCTTCCTTCGCTGCGCGTGGAAGGACGCCATACGGGGGAAGAGGTGATCGTGGCGGCCCGGGGTCCCGGAGCGGAGCGAGTGAAGGGCTTCCTGGCCAATACGGATCTCTTTCACATCATGATGGCGGCCTTTGGCTGGAGCCGCTGAGGTGCCCCGGGCGTTAGAACGAGACCCGGAGCCCGAGCTGAACCTGCCGCGCCCCGCCCGCGCCCGTGATGGCTCCGAAGTTGGTGGCCGCCACGTTACCGTTCGGTGAATCGAATTGCGGGTGGTTGAACGCGCCATAGAGTTCCCCGCGGAACTGGATGTTGACACGTTCGCGAATACGCTGGCTGCGGCTGAACGAAAAGTCGAACGTGCTGATGCCGGGGATGCGCAGCCTGGGCTGCGTGCGTGAATCCGAACCCAGCGAGTAGAGGGGCGCCGGGGCGAATGCAGTGGTGTCGAAGTAGCGGTCGATCGTGCGGCTGGAACCGGCCAGCACCGGATCCTTCAGCCGCAGCGCGGTGGCGCTCACGCCAGGCAGACGTGTGTTGTTCGGCCCGGTGATCACCATCGGAAGCCCGGCGCCGAAGGTGGTGATTCCGCTCACCTGCCAGCGCCCCAGGATGGCGCCCGCCAGGCGGGATTTCGGCACCGGCAGTTCGTAGATGTAGTTCAGCACCAGGAAGCGCGGGCGGTCGAATTCACCGACGGAACGGGAAAGCGCCATGTTGTTCGGATCGATGAAACTGCTCCGGCCTCCGAACCGCTCCTGAACGTTGTCGATCTGCTTGCCGCCGGTATACGACGCCTGGAAGCTGAAGCCGCGGCTGAACTGTTTGTCGACGCGGATGGTCATGGCGTGGTACACCGAATCCCCCACGGCGTCGCGGAAACGCGACACACCCGTGTAGTGGTTGAACGGTTGCAGCAGTTGCGAACGCCGCACTTGCGCCGCGCTCAGCGCGCCGGAGGTGATGATGCCGGCGTACGGGTTGGCCACCAGCGCGTCGAGCCCGGCGCCCAGCGCCAGGAACTCCGGGGAGACCGCGGTGCGCGACCGGTTCACCCAGATGCGCTGGCCGCGGCTGCCCACATAGGCGATCTCGACCAGCGTGTTGCGGGTGACCGTGCGTTGGATGTTGAAGTTCCAGGTGTGGTTGTATGGTGTCACCCACGGGCGGAACGCGGTTCCAACGCTGCCGCCCACGCCATCGAACGGGGCGGCGAAGAAGCCGGCTTGAAAGGCGCGCGACAGCGTGGCGCCCGGCGGCGGAGTGTTCGGGGCCGCGGGGGGCGGGCCCAGGAACACGGGCGTCTGAGCCAGGAAGCCGCTGCCCAGATCACTGGCTCCGGCGCCCACGCCGCCGCTGCCGGGATAGAACGAGAGGGCGTAGCCGGTCCGGATGACGGTGTTCGCCAGGGGCGTGAACGCCAGACCGATGCGGGGCGAGAAGTTGTTGCGATCCGGGTCCGACTGGTAGCGCGAGGCGCCGCCGCTTCCGGTGAAGCGCAGCAGGCCCTTTTGTCTGGTCAGCGGATCGGTGAAGTCCGGATCGAAGAATCCCAACTGGTTGAAGCGGTCATTCCAAGGTGTCTGATACTCCCATCGCACACCCAGATTGAGTGTCAGATTGCGCCGTACTTTCCAATCGTCCTGCAGGTAAAGGGCGTGGAAGCGCTGTGAGGCGGCGAGCGACGGATCGTCGGAGAACTGGCCGCCGGTGGGAATGCCGAGCAGGAAGCTGGCGACGCCATGGCCGCCGGTGACGGTGGCGGCGGCTGGGTTCGGGCCCTGGGTGAATGCGCGGCTGAAAGTGTACTGGCCGCTGGGCCGCTCGGGACGGAAGATGTTGAAGGTCTGGAAGGTGAAGTTGCCGCCGAACTTGATGGCCTGGCCGCCGCGAATCCATGTGATGTGGGCCTGAGCGTCGCGGTTCTCCTCGGCGTCGGTGAAAAAGGACGCACGGTCGGGGCCCAGCGCGACGGAATCGCTGATGTCGAAGCGTGGAAACACGCGCTGCTTGGCGCGGTCGAGCAGGGACTTCGGGAATCCAAGCTGAGTGAAGTCGTAGTTGGCGCTGCGTGGCTCGGTGACGATCACGCGCCGGGTGGTGGAAAGGCGGAATTGTCCAATCAGCGTGGGCTGGAAGGTCACGGTGTCGCTGAGCACGGCGTACACGGCATCGCTCTTGATGCGCCCCTGCTCGCCGTTCACGCCCTCGCCGGGGAACGCGACGTTGAGGCCAGGAGTGAACTGTTCGTTTCCCTGAGTGCCCACCGTCAAGAACAGCCGCTGGCGGCTGCTGAGGTTGTGGTCAAAGCGCGTGAACCAGCGCGTCGTGTCGTTCTGGCGGGAGTTGTTGCGCACGTAGTTCTGCACCAGGGTGTTGCGGTTCGGTTCCGGGATAAGTTTGAGTACGTTTTGCGTGATGGGCTCAAAGCGGCTGGCGGGAATGGTGTTGTCCGGGAACGGCGCGCGGATGAATTGGCCGGGCCGGCCGGGTTCGGGAATGGTGGTGTAGGGATCGTAGATGCGAATGGTCTGACCGGTGTTGGTGGCGGTGCCTGAAAAATTGCCGCCGCGCTCGGCGAGCGTGGGCACCGTGACCAGCACGTTGTCCGGCGAGCGCTGCGGCACCTGCTCAAAGTTGAAAAAGAAGAAGCTGCGGTTGCGGCCGTCGTAGAGACCCGGAGCGCGGATGGGCCCTCCAATGGCGGCCCCGTACTCGTTGCGGCGGAAGGCATTGCGGGGCAGGCCCACGCGGTTGCTGGTCCACGAATTGGCGTTGAGCTTGTCGTTGCGCAGAAACTCGTAGAGAGCTCCGTGCCACTCGTTGGTGCCGGAGCGCGTGGCGACCGTGAGTACACCGCCGCCTGAACGGCCGAATTCGCTTGAGAATCCGGACGTGTAGACCTTGAACTCGGCGACGGTCTCAAGCGGCGGGGTATAGGCGATGTCGTTGGTGGTGGAGTTACGGGTCTCGGCACCGTCCAGCAGGATCTCGCTGGTGTTGGAGCGGCCGCCGTTGATGATGGGCCCGGCGCCGGCGCCACCTTTGGGCATCACTCCGGGGGCGAGTTGGAGCAGCGAATAGGGGTTGCGTCCCAGGAGCGGCAGTTCGACGATCTGTTTGCTGTTGATGGTGTTGCCGAGTGAAAAAGACTCCTGCTCAAGCTGGACGGCGCGGGCTTCCACGGTTACTTCCTGCTGCAGGCTGCCGGTCTTCAGTTCGACGTTGACGGTGGCGGTAAGGCCGACAGTCAGCCGGATATCGGACACGCGAGCCCGGTCAAAGCCGTCCTTCTGCACAGTGAGTTCGTAGTCCCCGGCCGGAAGGAACGGAATGCGATAAACGCCAGTCTCGTTGGTGCGGGTTTCGACGCGAATGCGGGTTCGCGTGTTGACTGCCGCGGCCACGGCATCGGGAACGCCGGAGCCGGAGGCATCGGTGACAAGTCCTGTAATGGTGCCCTGCTCGATTTGAGCGAGGGCGGAACAGCAGCAGAGTGCGAGAGTGAAGCGGGATAACACAATGTTCAAACGCTAGCACATAGCGTGCGGCTGCGTTGCACGGAGCCGGGGACCCGGAGCCGGGGAGCCTAGAAACCGGCGGCCCGCCCTCCGCGGCGCCCGTCGGACCAGCCGAGCCGCCAGCCCGTTCCGGGTTCCACCAGGATGGCGTGGACATCGCCCTGCGAGCGGAGCGCGGGATTCAGCGTATGGCCATAGCGAGTGAGCGCCGTGGCGACATCGGTGACCAGCGCAGCGGGTTCCGCATCCACGCGGTCCGGCAGGTACTGGTGATGAATGCGGGGGTACTCTACCGCGTCGCGCAGGCCCATCTTGAAGTCGATGATGTTGACGATCACCTGGAAAACGGTGTTCGGAATGGTTGTGGCGCCCGGCGAGCCGAGCGCGAACCAGGGCTTGCTCTCCGCGTCCAGAACGATTGCCGGTGTCATGGATGAGACAGGGCGCTTGCCGGGTCCCGGCAAGTTGCGGCCCCGTGAGCCAAACCCGCTCATGATGTCGTTGAGCAGGATGCCGGTGCCGCTGGCAACCACCTGGGAGCCAAAGAAGCCGTTCAGAGTATACGTGTTGGAAACCAGGTTTCCGGCCGCATCGATGACCGTAAAGTGCGTGGTATCCATCGATTCGTCGTCGCCCGTTTCATTGCCGGCCGGCGACAGCGTGTGGCTGGGTGTCGCCTGATCCGGCCGGATGGTGGCGGCGAGTTTCGCCGCGTGCTCCTTGGCGGTGAGCGTGTCCACGGGAACCGGAAAGAACTTCGGGTCGGCGGCGAATTCGGAGCGGTCGCGGTATGCCCGCCGCATGGACTCAATCATCAGATGACGCACTTCGGTGGAGCCCTCCTGGCCCAGTTTCACCGGAAAGCGTTCCAGGATGTTCAGCATCTGGAGGAGCGCTACGCCGCCGCTGGTGGAGGGTGGGGCGGTGAGCACGGTGTGGCCCCGGTAGCTGCCCCGCAGCGGGTCGCGCGCGATGGCCTGATAGCCGTTAAGATCGGCCAGGGTGATGGTGCCGCCATGAACCTCCATATCGGCGGCGATGCGGCGGGCCGTCTCGCCGTGGTAGAAGTCGCGGGCGCCCAAACGTTGAATGCGGCGGATGGAGGCGGCGAGTTCGGTCTGCACAAGGCGTTCGCCCTGCTGGACGGGGCGCGTTCCGCCGTGCAGGAAGATGCGCCGGCTGTCGGCAAAGTGTTTCATCACCGGCACCTGCAGAGCAAGGATCAGTTCCAGGCGATGGGAGGCCGGAAAACCTCTGGCGGCCAGCAAGCGTGCCGGTTCCAGCACTTCGGCCCAAGGCCGCGAGCCGAACGTCTTGTGCGCCATTTCGAGTCCGGCGGGCGTTCCGGGAACCGCCGAGGCCTTGTACCCCACCCGGGCTTCCAGTGAGTTGGCGAACATGCCGGGCCGGGCCGAGGCGGGGGCCGTTTCGCGGTAGTCGATCACCTTGGACCGTCCGTCCGCCATTCGCACCAGCATGTAGCCGCCACCGCCCAGGTTGCCGGCCTCCGGATGCACCACGGCCAGAACGAAGCCAATGGCCACCGCGGCGTCCACTGCGTTCCCGCCAAGCCGCAGAATGTCAAGGCCAGCCCGCGTGGCCAACTCGTGGACGGTGGCCACCATCGCCTTTGGCGCCCGTTCCGGCTGGGATACCATCGGCCGGGGGCCCTGCAACAGAAGGCCGCTCTGGGAGACCTCCTGCGCGGCGCATCCAAGCGCCAACAGGAAAAGAAGAGCCGGACGCACACCCATACAGATGTCGGCTATTCTCGCATAGTTTTACTTCGCCAACGCAGGATGGTTCAGAAGGTACTGACGGCGCGATTCGACGAACGTCCTGAGGCTCATGTGCGGCTGGCCGCCTCCCGGTCCGCGGCCCAGAGTTACTTCTTCCGTAATCGCCCGGGTGAATGCCTCAGTGGAGTAGAGTTTGCGGGTGTCGCGGGCGACATCGGCGGCGATGAGTTGCTGACGTTCCCGAATCATCGGCTCCAGCCGCTTCCAATCGAGCCAGGTGGTGGCCATTTCACGCACGTAGCCGATGTAGCGGTCACGATACGCGGGGACGGCGAGCAACTTGTGAAGCAGCGGCTTTCGCGGGTCATCCTGTCCGGCAAACGGATCCAACTTAGCGTCGGCGGGCGGGCGCGGGGGACGGCCGCCGGAGCCTCCCGGTGGCGGCCCAAAACCCGTCGGAGGGCCGAACCCGGGCGGAGGGCCACCAGCGTCCGGGGGTTGCTCAGCACGTCCTTCTCCGGATGTTCCCGGGCGGGGACCACGGGGTCCGCCGGGGCCGCGCCCGAATCCACCCGGTGGACCCATCATCTCCGCGGGCGCCAGTGTTTCGTTGGCGTCATGGGGGATGACGTGGAAGCGTCCCTTGCTGTCCTGGTATAGGTTGTAGTCGCTGGCCCGGCTCCAGTAGCCATCGGCGTTGATGAACACCTTCTCCAGCGCGAGAAACTTGAGGGCGCCATCGACGTCAAGCATCGGTTCCAGCGCCGCGGGCAGATCCGCCGCCGGCGTCTGGTTCAGAGTGCGGCAGAGCCGGATGAGAGCCTCCCACGACGCCTTGTCGTCGCGCGACTTGATTTCGAAGTGGCGCTTGTACTCCGCCGGATCGTCGCCGAGGAACTCGAGTCCGCCGCGCGCCATCGGGCTGCCAGGCACCTTCCAGCGCCGCCCCGAGGTCTCTTTGAACGCACGTTTCGTGAAATCGGTGTTGAACTGTTCCACGTTGATGTAGATGCCCCAGAGTTCGCCGTTGATGACCACACGAACGTGGTTGGCGAGGGGGGCTGCAATGTAGGTGCGGGAAATATCGAGGAAGAGGCCGGCGCGGAGGAAGGTGGGGTCCTGGTTGGCGTTGAGCAGGTTCAGAGTGCGGTAGCCGGCCAGACGGGCGTCCTTGTCCGTCCAGTCGATGGAGAGGTTGAGCGACCGTTTGCGGCCTTCTTCCAC
Organism: Acidobacteriota bacterium; assembly: GCA_016870915.1. Taxonomy (GTDB): domain Bacteria; phylum Acidobacteriota; class Terriglobia; order Bryobacterales; family Bryobacteraceae; genus VFZY01. The sequence continues at coordinate 14,780 of VFZY01000055.1, forward strand.
CATCATGAACGACGAATTGCCACGGAAGTGAACCCCGATGCCTTCGATTTTCCGGCCGTCGACCGTCAGCGTGGCGGGCACTTCGACATCGGTGTGGTGGAAAGCGGCGAGTTCCTTTTCCCAGTCCGGGTTTTCGAACTCGATGAAGAGCGTGCGCAGCACCCGGGTGTCATAGAGTGGCTCGTTTGCGTACACCTTGACACCGGCGGGCTGCAGTCTTGGTCCCGCTTCCGGGGGGGGCGGCGGAGGGCCTCCCGGTCCCCGGCCCCCGGGGCCAAACGGAAAGCCTCCCGGGGGGCCGAACCGGGGCCGTGGCGATTCGGCCAGTTTGCGGCGTGCCGCCGCCCGCTCTTCGGCGTTCAAGCGCTTGTCGCCGTCCTTGTCGAACTCGGCAAGAAGCTTGCGTGTGCCCATCGGAGGTCCGAATGGCGGGGGGCCGCCACCCGGAAGGGGCATCGGGGCGGGCTGCGCCAGTAAGGCGGCTTGGGCCACAAGCGGGGCAAGTGCGCGGAACATCTCTGACATGAACACCAACGATACCGGTTTTGTTGCCGCTGAACCCTGTTAGGATGGGCTTCTATGAGACTCGCATGGGCCGCTGTGGTTTTCCCGGCATTTCTGGCCGCGCAGCAGAGCGCGGCCCCCTCCGATTGGATTCAACTGTTCAATGGCCGCGATCTCGCCGGCTGGACACCCAAGATCAGCGGGCATGACTGGGGCGTGAATTTCGCGAACACGTTCCGCGTGGAGGGTGGCCTTCTCAAGGTTGTCTACGACGGCTACCAGAAGTTCGGCAATGACAAGGGACAAAACCAGTTCGGCCACCTGTTCTATGAGAAGCCGTTCACTCACTACGTGATTGCGGCCGAGTACCGGTTCACGGGCGAGCAGGCGCCGCAGGGCCCGGGCTGGGCGGCCCGCACAGCGGGATCATGGTGCATGGGCAGCCCGGGGCCAGCATGCGCCGGGACCAGGATTTCCCGATCTCGATTGAAGTGCAGTTGCTGGGCGGTTTGGGCAAGGGCCCGAGAACGACGGCCAACCTGTGCACGCCGGGAACTCATGTCGAGATGGAAGGCAACCTGATCACCCAGCACTGTGTGACCTCGAAGTCCAAGACCTACGATGGCGATCAGTGGGTGCGGGTGGAAGTGACCGTGCTCGGTGGCGATGAGATCCGGCACTCGGTGAACGGTGAAACTGTGCTGGTTTATCAGAGGCCGCAGATCGGTGGAGGCACGGTGAATCAGTTTGATCCGGCGATGAAGCCGGATGGCACAATTCTCACCGGCGGGTCGATCTCACTGCAGAGCGAAAGCCATCCCATCGAGTTCCGGAAGGTGGAACTGCTCAATCTCGCCGGCTGCATGGACCCGAAGTCGCCGCGGTTCCGGAAGCACTTCGTGCATTCGGATCCCACCGCCTGCAGGTAGACTTACTTCCGAAGGACGCCCTTCGGGAAGAGAATCGACTGGATTTCCGGCTTTTCCAGATCGGCCCTGGTGATCGACTTGGCGGGTAGGTCCGTGCGCTTGGGTGGTGCCGCCCCTTTCAGGTGTTCGGCCAGCGCGCGAACAGCCTGGTAGCCGATGCTGAAGGAGTCCTGCACCAGCATGACGTCGATGGTTCCATCGCGGAGCGCCTCGACATGGGGATCGCTCGTATCGAACGTGACAAGCTTCACCTTGCCGGCCAGACCGCGTGCCTTGATGGCGTGGATGGCGCCCAGCGAACTGGCCTCGCTTGACGCAAAAATGCCAGCGAGCCGGGGATTGGCTGTCAGGATGTTTTCGGCGGCCGCCCGGGCCTTGGCCATGTCAGCCATACCGTACTGGCGCCCGGCAATGCGGAGGTTGGGAAACTCGCGGGTGAGAGTTTCCTCGAAGCCCTGCTCGCGGAGCATGGTGGAGGTGCCGCCCGGTTTGTGCATCACCATCGCCAGATCCCCACGGCCGCCAGTGAGTTCCGCCAGATGGCGCGCGGCGCGAACGCCGGCCTCATGATTTCCGGTGGCGACGAAGGTGATGTAGTCCTGCACGTTGACACCGGAGTCGAAGATGGCTACCGGAATGCCGGACCGGATGGCGCGCTCAACCGTTGAGGCGAGCGCCCTCTCGTCCGTGGCTGAGATCGCAATGGCGTCGACGCGCCGGGTGATCATCGATTCGAGCACCTGGATCTGCCGGGCGTGGTCGGTCTCGTCGTTCGGGCCATTCCACAGCGCTTCCACGTTGAACTCCCGGGCGGCCGCGTCCACGCCGGCATGCACCGCAACGAAAAAGAGGTGGGAAGTTGCCTTGGGGATCACTCCAATGATGCGGCGGCGATTACGGCCGCACCCAGCCAGACCCACGGCCGCCGGAACCAGGAAACTTCGCCGTGAAACGGGGCGGCGCGAAATCATTTTCCGATGATAGCGCGAGGGGAAGAGCCAACTTCAGGCGGCGGCCGCGCGCACGTGCCGGGTGAGGGCGGCGGCCAGCGCTTCGCGGCTGAGCGGCTTGGTAAGATACGCGGTCATGCCCGCGTCGAGACATTTCTCGCGGTCGCCGGGCAAGTTGTCAGCCGTCATGGCGATGATCGGCAGCCCGATGCCGAGACGGCGAATCTCGCGTGTGGCGGTGAGCCCGTCCATGATTGGCATTTGCACATCCATCAGGATGACGTCGAAGGTGTGCTTGGCCAGGGCCGCGAGCGCCAGTTGGCCGTTATCCGCCACGGAGACGGAATGTCCCAGGTTGCCAAGCACTTTCACCACAAGCCGCTGGTTCACCGGGTTGTCCTCAACCGCAAGAATGCGAAGCCCAGCCGTTTCGGCCGGCTGCGTTGGGGGGGGGAGCCACCGGCGGATGGCGGCGATGGTTCCCAAGACCGCCAGACTCCATGCCATCGCCGCCCAAGTCAGGGTGATGTTGGAACGAAGGGCCAAGCCAAGGAGCAGGGCATGGGAGGCGCAGACAGCCAATAGAAGGAACCAGGTTTTTCCAAATTGGCCGGCGATTATCCGGGGAATGAATGCCACGGTGAGGATGGCTGGCGCCATCCAGGCAAGAGGGGATAGCGGACGCTCCGGCGGTTGGCCGGAAAGGGTTATCCCGATCAGCAATACCAAGGCAGATACAACGCCAATTACATGCGGAAGCCAGACTTTGCGGGCCGCTTGTTCTCTGGTTTCGATCCGGCCTTGAGCGGCGCCCGGAGGGCGCTGTAGGGGCTCAGGAGTCGGCACAGTGATTTGATTTTCCACAATTCGATGACAATTGTAAAGGAAAATCTTTGATCATTTAGACGAAATAATTCTACCTCAGTTGCGGGTAGTGCTCGAAGCAGAAACGCGGGGGTTAGTTGTCTTCGAGAGGCACCAGCCGGATCGAACTGAAATTGACGCTGAGCATCCGGTCGTCGATGGGCGGCATCCAGCGGGGGGTGGCTGAAAGTTCAACTTCGTACGACGGGGCTTCCGCAACCTCGGTCTCCACGATGAACAGGCCGGTTCGATCGAGCCGCCAGTCTCCGGCGGCTGCACCATTCACGCGAGTAGTCACGCGGACGGTGCCCTGAACGGCCAGCGCCGGCTCAGGAACGAACCCGCGGACGCGAAGAACCTGACGCCCGCCTCGCACGTTGGTCAGGCGGAGCGACGCCTGTTCGTCGATCCAGCGGTACCGGTTGCCGAAATGCCCTTCAAGTTCATGCCAGCCCGCCCCCAGCAGAGCCTCGTGGCCCGGCTGGGAGAAGTCGATGATGTCAGGCCGCGGGCCGGGGTATAGTTCGTTCCTGGACGCCGAGGGCAGCAGGTTATAGACGCCACCCTCAAGGGGCGCCTGGTAGGAGCAAGCGGTGCAGGCGAGCGTTTCATTCACGGTTCGGGCGAGAGGGCCGCGGCAGTCAGGGCATTCCAGCAGGGATTCGAAGCGCTCCAATTGAAACGCAGGCCCACCGGAGGGCCCAGGTTTGCGGCACACGGCGGCGAGTGTTCCGCCCAGCAGCGTGGCGCCCGCCCAGTCAAACTGGCGGCGGCTAAGGCGCCGGCACATTTTTTTCGCCACTCTTTCGCCCCACCCGCGCTCAGGCAAGAACAAGTCGGTCTCGAAGGGGTCGAAGTGCCGGCCGATCAGCGTGTGCCAATCCTTCAGGTACATGGAGTGGTTCTGGCGGATGCCGAAGCTCTCTTCCTGATGCGCCCCGATCACGTCGCGAACAAGGTACCCCAGCATGCCCCAGTCAAAGAGTTTCCGCTCCCACCACTTCATGTTTTCGTAATACGGGCAACGATAGAGCCGCAGGCTGAGAAGGCGGCGAAGCGGCTCTTCGGCGAAGATGAAGAGGCCGCCGGGGGCCAGCACTCTTTTCACTTCCACGAACACGCTCTCGATATCCAGAAACTGGCTCAGCATCTGGAAGGCGAGAACCGCGCGCAGGGAGTTGTCCTGGAACGGAAGATGGAGCGCATCGCCGGCCATCCGCACGGGGGCGTGAGCGAGTCCCCAACGGTCCTGGAGGGCGATACCGTGGCGGAGCGAGTCGGCTGAGAGGTCGAGCGCGAAACCCTGTGCCCCGAACTCATTGGCCAGCATGTACGAGGTGTGCCCGGCATTGGCGCCGATTTCGAGAAACGGCGTCATGGGGCCGATGAAGGTTTCGTGGTTTCTGAGGATGGAGCCGCGCCGGATGTTCTCGTCGGCGTACACGGCGGCGGCGCGTTCCGGTTCACCGAGTGAGGCGACATTGTGAAATTCAACCTGCGCCCGCTTCACGGACATGGATTGGGACACGGGGCCCTTCATGGGGTGATCCAGACTCCCTGACGCATACGCCTGAGCGGCGGTCCCTCCGGCCGGCCGCGAAGATCGAGGTTCGCCGTCTGGCCCGGTTCGATGACTGCACCTTCGGCTGCCGCCAGGAACTGCCCGGCGGCGTTGACCTTTTCGGACCCGGCGGGAATCGGGACATCACGCTGGACCCCGGCGGCGCGGATACGCCCCGCTTCGACGATCACCACCGCGTTCTCCACCGGCGGCCGGTCCGGGACGATCAATGTGGCGCCGATGATCACGGTGCGATGCGGCATCTCCGGGGGACCGCAGGAGGCCAGAACCAGCGCGGCCCCGGCGGCGAGAAGGCGGATCATGACGAAAAAAAGCTCCCCATGGTGGCGGTGCGAAAGTCGGTAAACAGGAAGTCCGGGCTGTGGGAAGCCAATTCCACGGCCGGCACCACGCCGGTGGCCACGGCAACCGCGGTAAGGCCGGTGGCCCGCGCCGCGGCGATATCGTTGGGATGGTCGCCGAAAAGGAACCCCGGTCCCGAGAATCCGGCGGCGCGTGCCTCCGCCAGTGCCAGGGAGGCCAGGCCCGCGCGCGTTGCGGCCATTTCGGAAAATGCTCCGAACGTGAAGAACTCACGCAGGCCGGCCAGCTCCATTTTTTTCCAGGCTATGGCTGTGAAGTTGCCAGTCACCAGGCCCAGGTGCGCGCCGCGCCGGGTGAGGCGGCGCAGCAGTGAGCGGACACCGGGGCAGACCTTCGCTCGCAGCGAACGTGGATGCGCGGCAAGGTAGTGCCGGCTGGCCTCATCGAGAATTGCGGGCAGATGCCGGGTTGCTTCCGCCGGTGCGGCACCGGCCCGGCACAGCATATGGGTGACGATGTCCTGATCGAGCATGCCCTGAACCGGGATCCCTTCCGTGGTGGAATCGAAACCGACTACTTTCGACACAGCGGCCTCAAGCGCCTGCCGATGGTGAGGTCCGGCGCGCCGGATCAGGGTTCCGTCAATGTCGAAAAGGCAGACGGCGGTACCCGCGCGAGTCCGATGGAGTCTCAGTGCCAAATCCCCGCTACTTGATAGAATATCCCTTGTCATGCAGGTCTTGCAGGCGGGCGATCATAAACTGCTGCTTCTGGAACTGGAAGCGGACCATCTGGTGAACGCGGCCAGGCAGGCCGGCTTTGAGGCCCAGGTGGAGGACCGCCGGCGCAATGTGCTCATCGAACTCAGCGCTGTGGACCGTCAGGCGCCGCTCCTCTTGTTCGACGCCGCCGACCCGGGCAACCTGGGCTGGTTCGCACGGTGTGCTTTCTACATCGACGGCCGCACGGGGACGGTTTTGCAGACCCCCATCGTGGTGGCAAACGTCCGCGACCGCTCCGGCCAACTGGTCCACAATTCGATCAAGGTGCAGCTTGCCAAGGAACTGCCGGCAGGTTTCCGGCTGCCCGGCAAACAGCCGGTTTCGGAACAGATGGTCTACGTGGTGCTCTACAACTTCATGAACGCGCTGCTCAACGTCGGTGTGGGCGTCTGCGGCGGGCCCTCGGTGAAGCCGCTGGCCGGGCGCACGGAGAAGGGCAGCCGTAGTTAGCCCGTCGAGGCCGTGCGGGTTTCCATCATTGTTCCGGTCTACAACGAGGAGTCGACTGTTGAGGCTCTTCTGGGCCATCTCACGGGGTTGGGCGCCGACGAGATTCTGATTGTCGACGGCGCTTCCGAGGATCGCACGCAGGAACTGGCGTCACGCTGGGGGCAGCCGGTGCGGCTGCTTTCGGCCGAACGCGGGCGCGCGGCGCAAATGAATGCCGGGGCGCGGGCGGCGTCCGGCGATGTCCTGCTTTTCCTGCACGCCGATGTGAGTCTGGGGGCGGGCGCCGTGGAGGCTGTGCGGCGGGCGTTTGACGATCCGGTGGTCATCGGTGGGAACCTTGACACCATTTTTGGCGGCGATGACTGGGTGGCGGCCAGTTTCACGTGGATCTACCGCAAGCGCCTGCCGCTCGGCATCTTCTATGGGGACTCCGGCATTTTCTGCCGGCGTTCCGTGTTCGAAGAGTTCGGTGGATACAAGCCCTGGCCGGTGATGGAGGATTACGAGTTCGCGCGGCGCCTGTGGAAGCGGGGCCGGCTGGCCTATCTGCCGGTGCCGGTCCACGTCTCGCCGCGCCGCTGGCGCCGCGCGGGGCTGCTGCCCACGCTGTGGACTTGGATTGTCATCCAGGGAGGCTACACACTGGGCGTATCGCCCCACCGGCTGGCCCGGTGGTACGCGGCCATCCGGTAGCTACTTCTTGCCGGCCGGAGCGGCTTCCGCCACGGCTTCGGGCTCCACGGCAGGCTTCTTCGGCCGCGAGTCAAGCCGTGTGGCCACAAGCTCTTTCCGCGCCTTGGCAAACTTGGGAGTGCCGGGCACGAACCCCTTGGCCTGGACTTCTTCGTCGGTGACTTCAAGCGCGGCCGGCAAATGCTTCTGGAAATAGTTCCGGATACGGTCCTGCACCAAGCGCTGTGCCGATCGCATCATGAGATCGGCAATCAACTCGGCGGGTGCGCTGCTGATGGCCTCGTAGAGGAGAGACGGCTTCTGGAGCTTGGGGTTTTGAAGCTGCTTTTCTAGCTTCTTCGAGGCGGCTTCGAAGCCGGTCCAGGCCTTCACCAGGGGTGCTGGCAGGGAGAGGGTCTTGGCCATGGCGGTCCGCTGGGCGGCGCTGAGATTTCCGGTCAGGACGTGGAGGAACAGGCTTTCTTGATCGGGCCGGAAGGGCAGTCCGAACGGGATCTGCGCCATGGCTTTGCGCAACCGGATCAGACCGGGGATGTTGAGTCCGCTTCCCGTCAAGGCGGGGGAAAACAGCTGGGTCAGCCCCTCTTCGGCGAGCAGGCGGACCACCTCGGCCGGGTCCGGCTCGCGGGCCGCGGCAAGAAGCTCGGCGCGGATCTGTTCGGGATCGATCTTGAGATGCAGCTCCTCTTCCCGTACGGTCTGGCACTGGCTGGCCGTGCGCGGCGCCACGTTGAAGCCCAGCCGGGCCTTGAGCCGGTACAGCCGCAGCACTCGTGACGGATCGTCGTAGAGCGCATACGGCGCGGCGACGCGGAGTTCGCGGCTTTCCAGATCGCCGCGGCCGTTGGTGGGGTCGATGACGAGTCCACGCGAGGCGCGGTTCAGCGACAGCGCCATGGCGTTGATGGTGAAATCGCGGCGGCGCAGGTCTTCATAGATGGTGGACGCGGTAACCTTCGGACGGACGCCAGGGCGCGAGTACTTCTCCTCGCGCGCCATGGCGAGACTCACCGGCACTCCATCCGGAAACACCATTTCAATCGACTTGCGGTGATCGTCGGTGGCGGTAATCGCCGCGCCGGAGGTTTCCGCCACTGCCTTGGCAAGTTTGGTGGGGCTGCCTTCCACGGTGAAATCGAGGTCTCGGATGGCGAATCCGCCGAACATGTCGCGCAGGGCGCCGCCGGTGAGGAACAAACTGAGGTTGGCCGTGGCGGCCGCATTCTGAACACACTGGAGCGCACGGCTCTGGCCGGCGCTCAGGTGGCTGTCCAGCATGAACATGTAATCGCTCATTGCATCTCCAATTCAGGCACGCGTTCAGGCACGCGGATGGTGCTCGTCGACCGTCTGGCGCAGCCGCGACCGAACGACATGGGTGTAGATCTCCGTGGTGGCGACGCTGGCGTGCCCAAGCATGGTCTGGACGCTTCGCAACCCCGCCCCGCCTTCGAGCAGATGGGTGGCGAAGGTGTGGCGTAGGGCATGCGGCGAAAGGGGCAGGGAAAGCCCCCGCGCGAGCGCGAACTGCTTCAAGGCTTTCCAGAAACCCTGGCGCGTGAGGGGCCCGCCGCGGGCGGTGACGAACAGGTGTCCCGAGGCGCGGCCCCGGAGAAGCTGGGGCCTTGCTTCGTCCAGATAGGCGCGAATGGCGGCCAGGGCTTCCGTGCCCACCGGCACCAGGCGCTGCTTGTTGCCCTTTCCCGTTACCCGGGCGAGCCCCATCTCCTGATCGATGTCGGACAGGGCCAGGGAAATCAGTTCCGAAACACGCAAGCCGGAGGCGTAAAGCAACTCAATCATAGCGTGATCACGGATGGTGTTGGCGCGCGATTCGCCGCCGGAAGGGGCCAGCAACTGGTCCACCTGGGTATGGGAAAGAGCCTTGGGAAGGGTGCGCCACTGGCGGGGGATGGGCGCCAATTCAGCCGGATCGGAGGCCAGCACGCCTTCCCGCACCAGGAACCCGAAGAAGTTGCGCAGCGTGACCAGGTGGCGGGCAATGGAGCGGGGGGAAAGGCCGGCGGCGTACAAGTGTTCGAGATACAGGCGGACACCTTCGGCATCCGGTAACTGGCCGGTAGCGTACTGATGAAGAAATGCCGAAAAACGGCGGAGATCGCGGGAGTAAGCTTCCAGGGAATTCTTCGCCAGACCCTTTTCCACGCGGCAAAAGTCGAGAAACTCCCGCATCCCCCGGGACCACGGAATGTTTCTGGGCATCGCCCCACTGGGTATCGGCCCGCTGGGCATCGACCCTAATGATACAATAATTCGCGGAAACGTTGTATTCCGCCGACCTGAGCCCAACGATTTGCCCGCATCGACGCACAAGAAGGTGATTGTCCGGCGCTATGACCGGAGCGCGATTCAGGGGTTCGTGAATCCCGTTAGTTTTGCGACAACGGCCGGGGTGGAGATGCTCACCGCCGGCGGCATGACGGTCCTGTTGCCGTATGGCGAAGTCAAGTACGTGGCGTTTGTCCGGGATTGGGAAACCGGGGAACGCGGTGAGCGAAAACAGTTCACCAGCAGGCCGAAACTGGACGGGCTCTGGGTGCGGGCGGAGTTCCTGGACAGCGAAACGCTCGAGGGCATCATCCCGAACAACCTGCTGGCGATTGAGCCTTTCGGCTATTCGATCACGCCTCCGGATGCCTCGGCGAACCGGCAGAAGTTGTTCGTGCCCCGGGAGTCGTTGCGGTCGTTCGAGGTGCTGGGCGTGGTGGGCAGCCCGCTGCGGCGGCCGCGGGCCAAGGAGCCCGTGGCCGGCCAGATCGGCCTGTTCGACTAGAGCCCGGGGCATCACCGGATTTCGTCTATTGCGGATGTTCTGGTTATACAATACAATTTCGTATAGTCTCCCATGCCGATAGCTGGCTCCAGCGTCGATACCAGCCCCGGTGCGAACCCTGATCGTCGAGAACGCTCGCAATGTAGAGGCGGGCAAATTAGTTTCCATGGTGGCCGAAAGCCACGAACTGACCAACCAGCGCGCAGCAAGCATCCTGGGTGTCTCGGTCCGTTTTTCGTGCGTCTGTTGGAAGAGAAGAAGTTGCCTTCCACATGGTGGGTTCACATCGCAGAGTCTATCTGTCCGTCTGTGACGTCCTGAACTGCAAGGCAAAGCGAGACGCTGCCCGCCAAACGCGATCAAGCGGTTGGCGTGTGCGGAAGTGAAAGCTGGCAGGTGTGTAACAGCCATTGGGCCAGCACGTTTCTTTAAGTCGCTGTACCGCCGGAATCGGAAGCGGGTATCCGCCGCACACTGCATGAACAACTCACTGTCTTGCACGCCGCCGTTCGAGCATTTGTTGAAACAGTCCGCCACGATGTGGGCGATTCCTACGCCTGGCACAAGCCGGCGGGATTCCATATCACGCGCCTCCCACGCGGCGCGACGTGCGTTTCGACGATGTCAGGTGCGGAGTGACATTACAGGGTCATCTCAGAGCCCGCCGAGCCGGTGCACGTCCAGATCCAGCCAGATATTCTGCTCCGTGTTACGCACAAAAGCCAGCGAATCCACCAGGAAATCGCGGGGTCCGGGGTAGGCTGCCCAGGCTTGCCGGGCGAGGTTCAACAGATGCTGCTTCTGGTCCGGCGGAAAGCACTGGGCAAGCGTGACGTGCGGGTGATACGGGTAGGCTTCCTGCTGGGCGAGTTCCAGGCGGTTGAATGACTGGTGAGCCTTGTGGAGATGTTCCCGCGCGGCGGAGATTTCGAGGAAAATCACACCCGAGGATTCGAACATAGCAACGTCACCCAGTGAAACCTGGAACGGCTGGGTCATCCGGCACCGTTCGGCCACTTGAACCCGGGCGGCGGCCTCATCCGCCACCTCTCGCGGCGGCAGGACGGAGACATGGGAGCGGGCTTTGCACGCGGGAACCAGATCCTTCCGGAGATCGGTGAGAAACGTTCCCAGTTGCCCTGAAAGGTACGCCACAAGGGAGTACATGTTGATCGGCGTCAGGGCGGCGCCGTCCGGACACATAAGGTCCATTCTAGCGCGGCATGGAGATGAAGCCGTCGACGGCGCCCGCCGACATTCGGAACCGGACGATGTGCCGTTCGGGCGCAAGTCCGTTGTAGAGAAGGTGGCTCACCAGCCAGCGGTGGCGAGCGTCCAGCCGCCGCCAGGCGCCGTTTCCCATCTGATACTCAAAGCGTTCCGGCACACGGCCAAACGTGAAGAGAATGGCGAGAAGCCCGCCGTCGGCCGCCAGCGTGCCTTCGCACTGGTCTGGGCACTGAACCCCGCTGCCCGCGGGCCGGAATCGGGACGGGCGAGCGGGTTCCATCCCGGGTAGCAGGTCGACGGCCGGAAGGTACCTGGCGGCGTCGAGGCTGGGAGCCAGCAGCCGCGGGGGCAGCGGCGCCGGCTGACTGGTGAGAGCCCCGGACTCGAACAGGCGCGACAACTCCGCAGTCATCAAATCCTGGCCCGGCTGGTTGGGGTGAACCCCGTCCGGAGCCACGGCGCGCAGCTTGAGGCCGCGCTGCGCGGCCGCGCGCGGTATATCGGCCAGGGAAACCCCATAATGGCGAGCCAGTCGCGCCACGGCATCGCGCGGGACAGCCTGATACTGGGTGGCGGGATAGATCAGGATCAGCGGCAGACCGGCGGCGCGAACGGCGCGGATGCCGGCCTCGATGGCGGGCAGCGCCGGGGCGGCGGAAAGCCCGTCCAGGGTGCCCGGCTCCCAAACTACGGCGTGCGGGCGCATTGGCAGACCCTCGTCGCGCAGCGAGAGATACTGCGCCAGAGAGGCTGTGCCTCCATAGCAGAGGTTGAGGGCGTCAACTGGGATTCCTGCCGCCGCTTCCAGCCGGGACGCCGCCCGGGGAACGAACGACGCGGCGTAACTGGGCGCTCCGGTTCCGCACGTAATTGAGGAACCCGCGAACAGTAAGCGCAGGCGGCCGGTGGCCCTGGCGACCGGCGGAACCGCATCCTGCTCCCCTTGTGCGTGGCAGGTGACAGCCAGCGCCAGCAGGATCGCCCGGCGCATCATGCGGAAGAGCCCCTTGCCGCACCACTCCGATGTTGCAGGATGCGGCCGCCGGGGCCCAGGACGATTCGCTGGCCGCGCCACTCCACCGTGCGGCCCGACACACCGGCGATCCAGACAGCGAAGGCCCACAGGTCCCAAAGCGGGGCCAGAAACCACCACCGCCGCGCGACACCACAGTTGAGCACACCCACGCCCGCTGTGAGCGCCGCCAGCAGGCGCAATGCCAGCAGCGGGATCGCCAGATACCAGGCGCCTGTCAACGTGGCCACCAGCGCCCACAGCCCGGCGTGTGTCACCGGAAGTCCGGCGTAGCCATCGCCTCGCGACATACGGATGGTGCGGGCCCACCGCACCTGATGGCGCCAGACCGCCCGCCAGGTAGCGCCGCCCAGCCACGTGCGAACGGCAACCGGCGAGATCACCGCCCGAAGCCCCAGCCGAGTGATGTGACGGGCAAGCTGGTAGTCGTCCGCCAGCGCGTCGGCGATGGCCCGAAAGCCGCCGATCCGGTCGAGGTCCTGCCGCCGGAAACAGAGCGTCGAGCCCAGACCGAATTCGCGCACGCCAACCAGCGGAGCCACCAGCACACTCGGCATGAAGTCCACGGCGATTCCCAGCGCTTCCCAGCGCCCGGCGGCCTCGCGGGATTCGCCGGTGTAGAGGCAGGTCACGATGCCGTTCGCCGGCTGTTGCAGCGGCTGGACCAGGCGCCTTAGATAGCCGGGCTCCACCTCGATGTCGGCATCGTTTACCACCAGAACGGGGTGGCGGGCTTCGGCGGCCAGGGCGATCAGCTTGCTGACCTTGCCGCTGGGCGCCACGGCCGGGCACACAATCAGCCGAAGGTCGCGTCCCGGGTGCCGGTGCATCAACTGCTGCACGGCGGGCACCGCCGGGTCATCCATGGATTCCACACCGATCAGAATCTCGAGCGGCCCCGGGTATTCGAGGCGGGCATGAGATTCCAGGGCACCGTCCAGGTGAGGGTCGGTTCCCCGCACGGGTTTCAGAATCGAGACGGGCGGAAACCAACGGGGCACCGGTTCCGGGCGCATCAGGTGCCGGACGCTGGCCAGGATGGCCATCAGCTGGTAGAGTGCCGCCACGGCACAGAGGAGGGCGAGTGCGAGTGTCATGCGGCAAGCAGTGCGACGCCAGCAGCCACCAGCGCGGCTCCAGCCCAGCGGGCCGGCGTGACGGATTCGCCCAGCACCAGACGCGCGAGCAGGGTTTCGATGACGTAGCTGGCCGCCGTGGCGGGCACAGCGAAGCTGAGATCGGCGATGCGGAGCAGGGCAAGAAAGGCGAAAAACGACACCGCTTGGCAGGCGATGGAGGCCAGCACGAACCTTTTACGAAACAAAGCCAAGAACAGCCTGGCCAGCGGACCGGGCGACAGGTCCACGTGGGGGGCGTGCCGCCGCATGCCCAGGGCAACAATCAGGTCGTTGGCCACGGTGGCGGCCACGATCAACGCCACCAGCGCCCAGGCCATCACCGGGCGGACTCCGTCTTGGGCGGTGTGAAGCTGACAATGGCGGTGCCGGCGACAATCAGAAGAATCCCCCACCATCGTGCCGACGTGATCTGCTCCTGGTGGAAGACGCGGCCCAGGATGGCGGTGAGTGCGTAGCCAATGGAAGTCACCGGCAGAACGTAGCTCAAGTCGGCCGTGCCGATCAGGGCCATGCGGGCCAGCATCCAGAGAGTCAACAGAGCGGCGCCACCCACAACCCAGGGATCGATGAGCGGCATCGCGCCGCCATATTTCATGCCCCAGCTGAGAGAGAAGTTGCCAAGGACGTTCGTGAGAATGACGGCGAGAGTGAGAGCGCCCGTGCGCCCGCGCATCCCGGTCAGTCTCCGGCCGCGGCCTGGGCTTCCTTCCGCTGCCGCTGGTCCCGCACGAACTGTTTGCGTTTGCTGCGCAGGGCAAGGTATTCCCGGGCTTCCTTGTAGAGACGCCGCCGGTCGCCGCTGTCGAAGATGGCGTTGCGCACCACGCGCCAGACGGCGCGGGGCCGGAAGTAGTACTCGCCGTAGAAGCGCTCCACCCAGTCGACGAGTTCGGCGCGATCAAGCCCCGGGTAAACGATGTTCGGAAGCTGGTGGCCCTGGTCGTCGGTCATCGAATCGATGGTGATGAGCTTGTTCTGCTTCGCCCAGTCGTAGAATTCGGTGCCGGGATAGGGGTGCGCGATGGACACCTGAATGGTTTCGCAGTCGAGTTCCTTGGCGAAATCGACGGTGCGGCGGATCGATTCGCGCGTTTCGCCGGGAAGGCCGACGATGAAGTCGCCGTGGATGGTGAGCCCCAGCTTGTGCGCATTCTCGGTGAAGCGCCGCGCCATATCGAGCGTTGCGCCCTTCTTGATGTTCTTCAGGATCTGTGCGTCGCCGGTCTCATAACCCACGATCATCAGGCGGGCCCCGGCATCCTTCATTGCCTTCAGCGTGTCGTAGTCCGTCGTGACGCGTGAGGTGCAGGACCAGGTGAAGCCCAGGGGCCCCAGCTTTTGACACAACTCGATGGTGCGTTTCTTCTGATAGTTGAAAGTGTCGTCATCGAAGAAGACTTCCTTCAGTCCGTCAAAGTTCTGGAGTGCCCAACTCACTTCGTTCGCCATGTCGGCCGCCGAACGCAGCCGCCAACGATGGCCGGAGTGCGTCTGCGGCCAGAGACAGAACGTGCACATGGCCGGACAGCCGCGCGACGAGTAGAGGCTGATGAACGGGTTCTTGAGGAAGGGAACGTTGTAGCGCCGGAAGTCGAGATCGCGCTTATAGACCTTGGTGACCCAAGGGAGTTCATCCAGATTTTCGATCACCGGGCCATCCGGGTTGTGACGCACGAGTCCGTTGTCTAGGTAGCTGGCCCCGGGAATCTCGGCCAGCGGCTTGCCTTTGGCGAAATCAACGATCTGGTGGTCGAACTCGCGGCGCACGACGAAGTCGATAGCCGATGAGGCGCGCAGGCATTTTTCCGGTTCCACGGTGACCGGCGGGCCCACGAAGGCTACCTTGAGCTTCGGGTTCGTGTCCTTCATCATCTCCGCGATGCGGACATCCACGTGAAAGCCGGGCGTTGAAGTGAACAGGACCAGAAGTTCGAATTCCCCGGCCATCGCCACCGTTTGCTCAATCGAAATCTTATGAGGTGGCGCGTCCACCACCTTGCTGTCCGGCAGCATTCCGGCGGGGTAACAGAGCCACACCGGGTACCAGTAGGATTCGATCTCGCGCGAAGCGGGCCAACGGGAACTCGCGCCGCCGTCGAAGCCTTCAAAAGATGGAGGATTGAGGAAGAGGGTCCGCATGCGGAATTCCTTTTCAGTGTAACGCGCCGCTTCCGGTTGCACGTTCCAGAGCCAAACGCGCCCGCACCCCGTTGAAAGTAGGGTAGCTCTCCACCCCAGAGCCGTGATAGGCTCTGGGGCATTTCTACCAAGAAAAAGGAGAGACAGTGAAGACACAATACCAGAAACAAGCGGCCTCGGCCGCAGCGATGAAGAAGTTCGAGGATTGGGCCCAAGGGAACCGGGAGCCGATCCAGTTGCAGTTCGGCACACCGGACATGCTGGAGATGGCCAAGCAAGGGCTTGGGGAATTATTACGGCACCTTGGGAAGCTGTTCATTGAGCAGGTGCTGGAGACCGAAGCGGCGGGGATCGCCGGACCGAGATCGAAGGCGCAGGCGGAGCGTTCGGCGTACCGGTGGGGCCGGGAGAAGGGGTACTGCGTGGTGGACGGGCAGAAGGTGCCGGTGGCGCGGCCGAGACTGCGAAGCAAGGCACACAACCAGGAGATTCCGCTGGGGAGCTATGAGCTTTTTCAGAGGGCGTCATTGCTGGAAGAAAGCGTGTGGCACAAGATCATGCATGGGCTGACGATGCGGAACTACCGGGAGGTGGTGCAGCAATTCAGTGACGCCTACGGGGTGGACAAGAGCACGGTGAGCGAGCATTTTGTGGAGGCAAGCCGGAAGAAGCTGGAGATGTTGATGACGCGGTCACTGAGCGAGTTGGCGATCGATGTGATGATGATCGACGGGACGGTCTTCAAGGGATTCAGCCTGGTGGTGGCGATGGGGATCGACCGGTTTGGGCACAAGATCGTGCTGGGGCTGCGGCAAGGGGCAACGGAGAATGCGGCTGTGGTGGGGGAACTGCTGAGTGAACTGGCCGAGCGGGGCTTGAAATTCGATCAGCCGCGGTTGTACCTGGTGGACGGAGGTAGAGCGATCCGGAGGGCGATCATCGATCATGCCGGAGATGCAGCGTTCATCCAGCGGTGCCAGGTGCACAAGATCCGGAATGTCTGCGAGCACTTGGAGGAGAACGAAGGCCACGCCGTGAGGTACAAGATGCGGTGTGCGTATCTGATGGATGACGAAGCAGACGCGAAGTTGGCGCTGCAGAAGCTGTACGGAGAACTGATGGAGGCCAACCCGAGTGCGGCGGCAAGTCTGATGGAGGGCATGGAAGAGACCCTGACCGTGCTGAATCTGAGGATGGGCAAGAAGCTGATGCGCTCGGTTTCCAGTACCAATGGAATTGAGTCGAGCTTTTCAGTGGCAGATCGAATCTGCCGGCAGGTGAAGCGATGGCAGGGCTCGGACCATCGGCTGAGGTGCGTCGGGTCGGCGATGCTGTTCGCCGAATCGCGGTGGAACCGGGTTCATGGGTATCAGCAGATGGGAGCGTTGGTATCGTCGATGAAGGCGGCTTATGCACGCCGCATTCCGCAGCAACAGGCAGCTATTCGCCGTCAGGTGAGCGCACCCTCCGTGCCAACATAGCTGAGACAACTCCCCTGGCCTTAATTACTGAGCAGGGCGAGAATAGGAATCAGCGTGAATTCTCAGACTCGCAACAAGAACGGGCTCCCTCCGGCTCCCACGGTTTTGC
>VFZY01000056.1 GCA_016870915.1 Acidobacteriota bacterium
TCAGCCGGAAGGTTGGATCCTGCGAGAGCCGCTCGGCATCGTTGACATCCTCGTAGCCGGCAATCCGGCTGTAGACGGACTGGCGCAGTAGGTCCGCCAGCGGAAGCTGGGTATTCTTGCCGCGCCGTGAGTCAGTCAGGTGTTGGGCAATGAGAGCACCGAAGCCCAGCCGTTCATCCAACTCACGCACCAGGATCAGACCACCATCGGAAGTAACGCGCGATCCCTGGAAGTCGATCTTGAGAAGGCCGTTGAACGAGAGCTGAAAGGGCTGGTTTTGTTTGTCACCCATTGGGTGCTGTCCTCCGCAGGGGTCTTCGCTGCCTTCAAACCCCTATCGATATTGATGCGGACGAGCATCCAGGAGATTCGCACGCGCGGCTCAAAACGGAAATGTGGGTTTCTTGAACTATAGCGGGTCTTCACGACAATGTCTCGTGCGCAAGATCAGGGACTGCCGCGGGCGTGCCGTCTCGCTCAACCTTGCCGGCAAGTTCCACAACCGTGGAGGCCCTGCGGCCTCCCGTACCGGGCCGCAGGGCGAAACAGCTCACAAAAGGGTTCGTCGCCGAAACGGGATCTCAACGGATGACCCCTACTGTTTTCTTGCCGGGTGCGCCGTTTTCACCATCCTTGCGATGACCAGGCATGCTCCACCCACCAAGATCAGGCTGCTTGGTTCGGGAATGGAACTCGTGTAGTGGTAACGGTCCAGCGTCCAGTACGCGTCCTGCCCAGGTGTGCCGTCGCCGAAAGCAAGGACCCCCGTGGTCCGGTGCTGATTCCACGCCGGGTAGTCAATCAAGACGTTGCCCTGGTAGCTTATCGCCACGCCATTGACGTAGAGCCGCCACTTGTCTGTCCCATCGCCCGTGAGGCGGTAGGTGTGCCAGACGGGGCCTCTGTACTCTCCGGCCAACGAAATTTCTCCCAAGCCGCCGACCGCGATGGTTCCGTTGGCCGGATTGATGCCCAACTCCAGGCGGAACCTGTCGTTCTCGATCAGAAAGTTCGTGGCCCAGGGCCCCTCGCTACTCTCGATCACGAGCCTGAATTCGAGTCCCCAGGTCCAGGGCCTGGCGAAGTCGTCGCTTCGGTGCCACTGGGATTGAACGTCCGTGCCGAGCGTGTGCATTTGAAGGTTGCCGCAGCACGCGGACCAGACTGTGTACGGCCCGTTGAGCCACCACCCACGCGAACCCATCAGGACCGTGATGTCGCCTGGAGGCGCCACAAAAGGCGGATGAGGGAAGTGCTCGTCAATCTCAAACACGGTGGCTCCCGCTACACCCGGTAGCAGAAGAAATCCGGCAAGCGCAAGCTTTGAGAACATACAGCCTCCTCGTCCCCAGCCGATATCGGCAACTTGAGGTTGCTGCGCCGGGGCACGGTAATGTGTGTGCACGATTGTGTCCACTGGTGACCATCCGGATTCGCTGGGGTTTGATGTTAAGGCCCGTGTAGCTGCGTCAAACAGCCCACTCTGTTTGGGTTTTATGGCACAGGTGCGCTCTTTCACGCGGTTCAGACGTTCCCCATCGGGATTCTGTTTCGGCGCTTGGCCGTTGGCTGCCACACGCCCAGTGGACTCTCACACCTTCGATCGGCGGGGCAGCATCAACACGGGCGTCCGGAGAAGACCGGTGGCGCCGAAAAAGATTACAGTTGAGGCTTGAATCGAGCCGCTTGAAGCAATCTCTTTACCCGCACCAGGTGAGGCCCGGACGGTCATGGTTTTCGTGCGAGCAGGATCCGGGACCACTGTTGGTAAACTGAGAATTGACGGCGATTCGGGCGGTTAGCTCAGCCGGTTAGAGCGCCTGCCTTACAAGCAGGAGGTCCACGGTTCGATCCCGTGACCGCCCACCATTCCTGGCAATTTGGATACCGACGGGCTGAACCTTCGTCGCCCTTCGGAACTAAAGCCGATTCGGCGCTCGGCGCACTCTGCACCCATGAGGCGGGTAAGGGGCTTCGTTGAATCCGCGCAATGAGCCAGCAGTCTTGCGATGCCGCGCGTATGATTCGGGTGTGCCCGCACGCAACCCCCTGGAGAACAGCTTGCTTTTCAGTCCCCACGGTTGAACGGTTCGCAGACTTGCCCTAGAGTGGTTCTTCCGCACCGTGCCGCCAGGCGCAGGAGGCGCTGGAATACCTGGGCTGTCATGAAGGCGTCTCCGTCGGCTGTGTGGCGGTCGTGAGGGATCACGCCGAAGAGGTTGCATAGGCCGTCGAGGGAGAAGTCGGCGATGGAGTCTCTTCCCTGAAACGCGCCGTCGCGCTCGAGGTGGAGGGTCAAGTCCATGGTGTCCAGGCTCAGGTTCCGCAGCGAGAATCCCCAGTGGCGCTGGTACCCCGCGTTGAAGGTCGCGATGTCGTGCCCGATGTGGTGCCCGACAATCACGCTGTCTCGCAGATAGTGAAGAAAGGCATCCAGAGCCTCGGGTTCGTCCAGGCCGGCAAGACTCTGCTGGCGCGTGACGCCGTGAACGGTGACGGCCGCGGAGTTGTACTCCACCTTGATCATCGCGTTGAAGACGTCGTCCAACCGGATCTCTCCATTTTCCATGGCCACAGCGCCAATCGTGACCAGGCGGTCCTTGAGAGGATTGAGGCCCGTGGTTTCCGAGTCCAGAACCACGAACCGGACTTGCTCCAACGGGGTGGCGAGACAGGCGGGTGTCATGCCTACCACCACCGGCCATCAATGGCGAACCGAAGCAGGTTGTAGATGGCCCGAAACCCGAGCCTGAGAGCCTGCCGGTCCATCCTGCTGAGCTGGTTGGGATGAATCTCAGCGCCCCGGTTGTGCATCCGCAGGCCGGTTCGGGCCTTCAGATAGTGGAGCGCCTCAAGCGTTTCGATGGCTTCACGGAAGACCGCCGCGTCGGCGGGTCGCTTGGCGCCGGCATTCCGCAGCCTGTCCGCGGTGGACCTTCCCAGGACGTTCCCGTCCATCATGGCAAGCAGGCGGCCCACCTCAACGAGCGGCGTGAGGGCGCGCGTTTCGATCTCGAAGAGTTCGCTCCGTTCGCCGCTCTCATCCACCACATACTCCGCAAAAAACGTTAAAGGCGGCAACGTTGAAAGACAGTCATTTGCCAGCAGATGGGTGAACACGGCCGACTTCCCGATTTCACGCCGCACCAGCTCTTCCAGCGTCTTCCATGGCTCGAAGGGCCCGAATGCGGGCTTGAGATCGAACAGCGGGCGGGCGAGGTACTCTCCGCTCGCGACCGGATTCTGAATCCAGGCGGTGAAACGCTCTTGCCACTCGCGGATGGTTCCCGCGCGGGCAACCACCCGGTTTTCGGGCTCTTCGGCGATGAGATAGCCGCACTCACGAAGATCCGCGCGCAGGCGATGGAGTGCGCGGTCCGCCCGGGCAACACTTGAACCTCCGGGGCAGATGACGGCCAGTTCCGGCTCAGCGGCGGTAAGAAGCTCGCCGCGGCCGGCTGTGCCCAGGAAACACCAGGTCCAATCCGGTTCGGTTTCTTCCGAAAGCTCCAGGAGCCGCCGCAGGATGGCGATGTTCGTCCGCCGGGAAAGTTCGGCGAGCCAGGCGGCCGCGGCCGGTTCGGTGAGGTGGGTCAACAGGAAGGCCCGCGCCCGCTCGTGAAGCTGCCGCAGCGGCTCGACGCCAGGGGCGGTGGCGATCTCCCGGAGGAGGTTGAGCGGATTCTCGCCAAGCGCCGGCTGCACCACCGGCCCAGAGATCAGGCGGAGCAGGGTCCCCGAGGAGGTTCCGTCCGTGGTGAGCGCGGCGAGGCCAGTCTCCGTCCCGGCCAGAGTGAGCACGCAATCGCTCAAAAGAGTCTGGGGCGCGAGTGTGGGGGGCGGCGGTTTCATGATGCGGGAAACCATTTCGCAGGGGAGTCCTTCACGAGCGGTCCAATCGAGCACGCCGCCGGCTTCGACCATTCCCACGAACGCATGGTCATCCATGACGGCTACCGCCGTTGCGCGCGCTTCGGTCATTTTTCGAGCCACCGCGGCGATGGTATCGCTCGGCCGGCAGGTGAGGGGTTCGGCGGTTCTCGCAAGCTCCGCGATGAATCGTTTGTGGAGGCCGTGGCCCGCGGACTCGGAGTGGATCAGGCCAGCCCGGGCGTGTGACTCCACGTAGCGCTGCACGTGGCCGTACTTTGCCAGCATGCTCTCAAAGGCGGCCGCGGGCAATGCATAAATGACCACGTCATCGTTGGTCCGGGCCGAATAGTGGTAACGCTCGGCGCCGGCAAAGCGCTCCACGCCAATCATGTCACCCGGACCCCGGATATCGTACAGGACTTCGGCTGAACCGGCCGCCTGCCAAAGGGAGACCGACCCCTGCTGAATCACGAAGAGGAAAGGGGAAAACGGGGTGTCCTGCCAGCACACGAACTCATCGGATTCGTGGAACTTGACCCGGCCTCTGCCGGCCAGTTCCAAGAGATCCGGCTCCTGGCAGGCGTGAAACGGAGGGTACTGCTTAAGAAAATCGGCGACACGATAGCTGATGAGGCCGGTTTGCACGTGAATCAACTCCCTGTTGGACTGTTCTGGGTCCGGAAGCGCTTCACGGCGCGCAATCTGCAACTATACCAGACCTCGGCATCCATGCTGCCTCGCCGGGGCTCTCCGGGGCATTAGCTTGCGCCGCTGCCTGCCTTTGAAGTAGCCTTCATACTTTAGTAGGAGTAGCTTTTCCAACCAATCGCTTCGCCCATGGATTCGAAACTAACGCCCCCCGCCCGCCAAAGGACTGTTCCCAAGGCACCGCCGGTCTACCGGCCCACCGTTTCCGCGGCCCGTCCCGCGGCGCCTCCGGTCTATCGGCCCGCGGCCGTGCAGCGGTCGCCCCAGAAGGCCTCCGTGGGTCCTCCCGTGTACCGGCCGGCACTCGTTCAGGGATCGACCGTGCAGCGTTCGCCCCTCACGCCGCCCGCTGGACCTCCGGTGTATCGCCCTGTGAACAAGCTTCCCGCGGTGCCTCCGCCGGCCGGCCGGATGGCGCGGCTGGCTCAGCCTTATCGTCCCGCCGGGCCGCGCGCGATTCCGCACGCTCCGCCGCGCATGACGATACGCAACCCCATCCAGCGCACGCCCGATGAGCGGAAGGCTCTGGTTCAATGCGGCGCCATGTGGTTCACCATCGCCGAGCAGGCGAAGGACTCGAAAGAAAAGGAAGCGTACTTCGAGAAGCTGAATCAGGAACTAGGACAGATCGGGTTAAAGATCTATACCGTCTGGCACAAGCATGACCCGTACATCGGAGGCGGCGCCAACAAGAACTACGTCAAGATCGTCCAGTCCCTGCAGGGGAACGACGAGGGCGCCACGGCCGCGGCGGAGTACATCGCCTGGGCCGAGGGCACCACCACGCTGGCCAACCTTTCGCAGAATCTCCAGGAACTGGTGGTGATCGTCCATGTGGCCGAAGTGGGACGAGGCTACTTCAAGGCGGCTGACGAGACGCTCCAATTCATGAAAGCCGTGGCCAGCGCGGGTTCCGGCCAGGCGCGGACCCAGCTCTGGAGCCAGTTCAAGGAAGTTCTTGAGTTCGCCAAGACTTCGAAAGAAGACACAGAGTACAGCGACGACGCCAAGTTCAAGCACATCCGCGGGTCCGAAGGTTACGCGCTACGCTCCCACAAGCAATAGCGGATCCCTCAGCCCCTCTGCGCTACGCTGGCTTGAGGAGGAAAGCATGGCCAAGTTGAGCGACGAGCAGGTGGCGCGCGCCATCGAGCATTTGCCGGGATGGCGCTTTCAGGGCGGGAAGCTGCACCGCGAGTACCGGTTCCCGGATTTTGTCCACGCGTTTGGGTTCATGGCCACGGCGGCCATTGCGATCGAGGCGATGAACCATCATCCGGACTGGCAGAACAGTTGGAACCGCGTCACTGTGGATCTGGTCACCCATAGCGAGGGCGGCGTGACGGAGAAGGACTTCAAGCTGGCTCAAAAACTGGAGACGCTGGCGGAGAAGCTTTCATGAAGCAGGTGGCGTTTTCCTGGCTGGCGGCAGGCGCCCTGGCCCTGGCGCAGGGAGATTTTCGCGCGGGCAAGGACCTGGACAACGCCATTGAAGACGCCATCGCGAAGAAGCAGATCCCGGGCGCGGTGGTCCTGGTGGGACAGGGCGGCCGCACTCTCCATCACAAAGCTTACGGGAAGCGGTCGCTCGAAGGCGCCGGCGAGGCCATGACGCTCGATACGGTCTTCGACGCGGCTTCACTCACCAAAGTGGTGGCCACCACCTCCGGCATCATGCGGTTGGTGGAACAAGGAAAGCTGCGGTTGACCGATCGCGTCACCGAGTACATCCCGGAGTTCCAGGGGGGCAAGAGTGAAATCACGGTGCGTCACCTTCTGACGCATGTTTCGGGTTTCCGGCCGGACGTTGACCTGGAGCCGGTATGGGCAGGTCACGACACCGGGTTGCGCCTGGCCATCACGGACAAGCCCGTCGCCGCGCCCGGGGCGCGATTCATCTACAGTGACATCAACTTCCTGGTGCTGGGCATGCTGATCGAGCGCCTGAGCGGGGGCCCCATGGAGACGTTCCTTGCCGGCGAGGTCTTCAAGCCCCTGGGAATGAGCGAGACGCTGTTCAAGCCGCCCGCCACGCTGCGCCGCCGCATCGCCCCCACGGAGCGTCTGAAAGGTGAAGAGGCTTCTTTGCGCGGCGTGGTGCACGATCCCACTGCCAGGTACATGGGTGGCGTGGCGGGGCACGCCGGCATGTTCACCACCGCGGCCGATCTTGCGCGGTTTGCCAGAATGATGCTCGGCCAGGGCATGCTGGACGGGAAACGCCACTTCGCGGCCGCCACAGTTGCCAAGTTCACCTCGGTTCAAAGCCCGGATGACCATGCGGTGAAGCGCGGTCTGGGGTGGGATATCGACTCTCCTTTCTCAAGCCCGCGCGGGGAGCTGTACCCCGTGGGTTCCTATGGCCACACCGGCTTCACCGGCACGTCGATGTGGATGGATCCGGGCAGCCGGAGCTTCGTGATCCTGATGTCGAATAGCGTGCACCCCATGCGCCGGCCGGCCATCAGTTCGCTGCGGGCTCGCGTCGCCACCGCGGTGGCGGCGGCCGTGGGCAGCGGCGAGAGCGCTGCTTCGGGAACACCTAGTGCGGGAACACCTGGTGCGGGAATCCCCGGCACGGGAATCAATGAGGTGGCCCGGCCGCTCATTTCGGCGCGAAACGGGCAGGTTCTGACCGGTATTGACGTGCTGGCCGAGCAGAAATTCAGCGCTTTGGCCGGGAAACGGGTGGGGTTGATCACCAATCACACCGGCCTCACCCGCGACGGGAAGCGGAATATCGACGTGATGGCGGCGGGCGGCGTCAAACTCACCGCGCTGTTGACGCCGGAGCATGGCATCACCGGGCGTGAAGACCACGAAGAAGTGCCGAATTCGAAAGATGAGGCCACGGGAATCCCCATCTGGAGCCTCTACTTGGGCGAAACGCGCCGCCCGAACGAAGCGGTGTTGAAAACGGTGGACGTGCTGGTTTTCGACATCCAGGATATCGGGGCGAGATTTTACACCTACCTTTCGACGTTGGTGAACGTGATGCAGGAGGCGGCCAAGGTGCGGATGCCGGTCTACGTGCTGGACCGGCCGAATCCCATCAACGGTGTGGCGGTTGAAGGCCCGGTGTTGGAGGAGAATTACGGATCCTTCGTGGGCATCCATCCGCTGGCGCTGCGGCATGGCATGACCATCGCGGAGCTGGCGCGCATGGTCAATGAGGAAAAGAAGATCGGCGCGGACCTGCGTGTTGTTGAAATGCGGAACTGGCAGCGTTCGGACTGGTTCGATTCCACCAGCCTGATCTGGGTGGATCCATCACCCAACATGCGATCGCTGCCCGCGGCTCTGCTTTATCCCGGCGTTGCGATGCTCGAGTATTCCAGGAACTATTCCGTGGGCCGGGGAACCGGCACACCCTTTGAGCAGGTGGGGGCGGAATGGATCGTGGGCGCTGACCTGGCCTCATACCTCAATCGCCGTTTCATTCCCGGCGTGCGGTTCTATCCCGTGCGTTTCGAGCCCTCGGCGATGCCCTTGCAGGGGAAGAAGCTGGAAGGCGTGCGGATTGTGATCACGAACCGCGACGCCGTGAACAGCACCCGCGTGGGTATGGAGATCGGTGTGGCGCTGGAGAAGCTTTATCCCGGCAAGCTGCCTTTTGAGGTGAGTGCCAAGCTGATCGCCAATCGGGCCGTGATCGAGGGATTCAAGGCCGCCAGGGAGCCCCTGGAGATGGCGGCGGCCGGGGAGGCCGAACTCGACAGATTCCGCGCCCGGCGGGCTAAGTACCTGATTTATCGCCCGCCGCAGCCCTGAGATAGAAGAAGTTTCTACGCCACCGAGTTCTTGGCCGCGGAGTTCTTGTTCTTGCTACCGGGAGGACGCCCCCGGCGCTTGGCCTCCGCCATCCAGGCCGGCGGACGGCCCCGGCGCTTGCCCCGCCCACGGGCCAACCGCTCAAGACTGAGAATCGCTTCCTCAATCTGTTCGCGTTCCTGACGTAATTCCGTCAGCATTTTCATGACATCCATTGCAGCCTGCTCCTGAACCAGCGGAATTCTCAATACCACCCTGCGTTGAGCCGGTTAAACCACACCGGATGGCCCTCCGTGCCGTTCGCAGTTCCGAAATCGGAACGCTTCCCGGCCGTTTGGCTCGTAAGCTCAGTTTTACTTCATTCCAAGCCGGATTTCAAGAGTACGTGTTCTGAATTCGGAACGGATTTTGGCTAGGTCCTTTCCACAGGGTAGAACTTGACAGCACAGTCCTGGAACTGCGAACCGTGCTTGAGCCGTTATTGGGGACGGCTCTTCTGGCGCTTCCAGTAGAAATAAAAGGGGATTCCGAGCGAAATGAGGGCTAATCCCATGATGGATTCCCGGGGAGAATCCTTGAGCGTATACCCGATGAGCAGCAGCGCCACCAGTACAAACAGTACGGGCATGATGGGGTATCCAACGGTCCTGTAAGGTCGAGGAAGGTCGGGGCGTTTGATTCTTAACACTACCACCGAGGCGGCAGCCATTCCATACAGGATCCAACTGGCGAAGATGACATAGGTAAATAGCTGGTCATAACGGCCGCTCAGCACCAGCAGCGCCGACCACCCGCTGAGCAGCAGGATGGAACCTGACGGCGTGGCCCACTTGGGGTGCACCTTGGCGATGCCCCGGAAGAACAGGCCATCCCGGGCCATGGCATAAGGTACGCGCGATCCGGTGAGGATGGAGCCGTTCAGGGCCGCAAAGATCGAAATCATGGCCGCGATGCTCACCACGGCGGCGCCGGAGGGTCCGGAGATCCGCCGCATCATTTCCGCCGCCACGCGGTCACTCTGGGCCACGGCGTCGGCGGGCAGAACGTAGAAGTAGGCTGCATTTGCAAGCAGATAGATGGCCATGACCGCCATGGTGCCCAGGAACAGGGACCTTGGCAGATTGCGCTCCGGGTTCTTGATTTCCGAAGACACCATGCTCACGTTATTCCAGCCGTCGTAGGCCCACAGGATGGCGACCAGCGCCCCGAAAAAGCCGCTCAAACCGCCCGGAAACGCGGGAATCGACGACGAAAAATGCGCGGTTTGGCCCACGCCCGCACCCAATCCGACAACAATGATTCCGGCGATGAGCGCCACCTTGATCACCGTGACCCCCACCTGCACGCCGCCGCCAAATTTTACCCCGGCGTAATTGACCCCCGCAAGAATCAGAATCACTCCCATGGCCCAAAGTTGCCCGGAACGGACCTCAAGAGGCCCGCCATCGGCACCCAAAGGGATGGGAATGGTGGCGATGGTCTGCTCCATCGCCGGAAAGAAGTTGGCCAGGTAGTAGAAAAAGCCGGTGGCGAGGGTGGCAATGGAGCCGCTTTTGGCCACCCAAAGCTGCGTCCAGCCGTAGAGAAAGCCGAAAAAAGGCCCGTAGGCCTCGCGCAGGTAGACATATTCGCCACCGGCTTCCGGCAGAGCGGAGGAGAGTTCGGAGTAGGTAAGGGCTCCGGCCAGGGTGAGAAAGCCGCCGAAAACCCAGACAAAAAACACCATTTCCGGGCTTCCCACCTTAAGAATGGCGGTCTTGGGCACCAAAAAGATGCCGCTTCCGATGACCGTTCCGATGACAATGGAGACAGCGCCCCAGAAACCCAGGTCGCGGCGTAGTTCAGACATGATTTTTCTCCCCCCGGCGGCTGAAAAGACCCAGCAGCGCTCCCGTTCCGAAAGTCACCGCCGACCCGATGAGCACATACCAGGTAAAAGCGATGCTGGTGGCGAACTTGACGTAAAACATCACCAGCAGGCCGGCGGTCATCCCCGCCATGGCCGCGCCTTCGCCCGTACGGCGGGTGAGCAACCCCAGCAGAAACACGCCGAGCAGTGAGCCATAAACAATGGACGCAATGCCCAGGCCGGCCTCAAGCACCGATCCCACGCTGCGCGACACCCAGCCGATGCCGAACAGCACCACGCCCCAGGCCACAGTGGCCCATTTTGCCAGCTTCAGGTAGTGGCTCTCATCGCGGCCGCCGCCATCGGCCGGGCGAATGAAATCCATGATGGTGGTGGAGGCGAGCGCGTTGAGCGCGGCCGAGAGGTTCGACATGGCGGCGGCGAGAATGGCGGCGATTACCAGGCCCGCGATGCCGGTGGGCAGGCTCTGCCAGATGAACTGCGGGTAAATGCGGTCCAACCGGGCCGGAGCAGCCAAGCCATTGTCGCGATAGTAGACGAACAGAATGATGCCAATCATCAGGAACAGCGTGAACTGGAACAGAATCACCACCCAGCTTGCCAGCAGCGCCTTACGCCCTTCGTGTTCGCTGCGGGCGGAAAGCAGGCGCTGCACCATCAACTGCTCCGTGCCGTGGCTGGCGGTGGTGAGGAAGCATCCGCCCAGCACCCCCGCCCAGAAGCTGTAGCTCTTGGCGAAGAACTCGCGGGAAAACTCGAAGCCGAAGTCGAAGATGCGAAACTTTCCGGCGGCTCCGGCCACGGCCGCCACATGCTGCCAGCCGCCGTCCACCTGGCCCAGAATGACGATGAGGCTGACGATGGCGCCACCCACGTAGAGAATCATCTGCACGACATCGGTCCAGATGACAGCGGTCATGCCCCCCTCAAACGTATAGAGCAGGGTGAGGCAGACGATGACGATGATGGAGACGATCTCGCCGGTTCCAAGAATGATGGAGACGACGATGGAAATGGCGAACACCCGGACGCCCTCGGCGAGCGCCCGCAGGATGAGAAAGCTGCCGGCGGTGAGTTTCCGAATCCGCTGCCCGAACCGCCGCTGCATCAGTTCGTACGCGGTGTAGAGCTCACCGCGAAAGTAGTGAGGCAGGAAAAGGACCGAAATCACCAGCCGGGCCAGCAGGTAGCCGAAGACAACTTGTAAAAATCCAAGGTTGCCACCAAAGGAAAGCGCGGGCGTCCCAATGACGGTAAGGGTACTGGTTTCGGCGGAGACGATGGAGAAGGCGATGGCCCACCACGGCGTATCGCGCCCGCCCAAAAAGTAGTCTTTCAAGGACTTCTGGCTGGTGCGAAAACGGTAGCCAAACCAGGTGATGCCGGCGAGATAAATGGCGATAACGCCCAGGTCAACGGGACGCATTAGGGATAGGGGATTCTAGCATAGCCCGCAAAGGCCGGGCTGTCCGGGAACCTTTCACGCAGGTCCGGCATCTAAACGGGCAGCGGTGTGCCGGACCACCACGGCGCCAGAGGAGAATTGCGTTACGGGATGGGACCAGGAGCGCGGCCGGGAAGTTATGTTGCACCCCTGCCGGAGATTCCTGTATACTCCGCTTTTGTGCGCCGTCATGCGGCGACGATCAGACTCACCAGGCGCAGTTGGGAGGTTGGGAAATGGCAAGACAATTTTTTCGCGGCGTAGTGATGCTTGCGGCCAGCATGGCTCTGCTGGCGCAGCAGCCGACCTGGACGGACCGGGCTGAATACGAATTGTTCGAATCGATTCAGAAAGAGCCCGCGGCGGCAAAGAAGATTGAGCTCCTGGGGAGTTGGAAACAGAAGTACCCGAACTCGCCGATGCGCCCGGCGAGGCACGCCGTCACCATCCAGACCTACGTCGGGATGAACGATGGGAAAAAGCTCTACGACGCGTGCAAGGAAGTGGTGGCGGAGGACCCGAAGAATGTCACCTCGCTCTACTACCTGAACCTTCTGACGATCAGCCTGAACAACACGACGGCGGACGGGCTGGACACCGGCGAGAAGTCTGCTCAGGGGCTGCTCGGTGTTCTGGACACGGTGTTTGCCGCCGACAAGCGGCCTCAGCAGACCACCGAGGAGGCGTTCCAGAAGGAGCGCAAGAACATGGAGTCGATCGCCCATAAGACGGTGGGCTGGGTGCAGTGGCAGCGGAAGAGCTACGACGCGGCGGAGGCATCGCTGACCAAGTCGCTGGAAGCGAACACCGCGCAGGGCGATGTGTCCTACTGGCTGGGCACGGTGATTCTCTTGCAGCGGAAGACCGAAAAGCAGGCGGCGGCGATGTGGCACTTCGCTCGCGCCGGCAACTACGCCGGTCCCGGCGCGATGCCGGAAGCCACCCGGAAGCAGGTGGCGGCGTATTTTGCGAAGAACTACACGAACTTCCACGGCGATGCGAGCGGCATGGACGACATCATTAAAGAAGCCGTTGCGAAGCCGTTTCCGCCGTCGACCTTCAAGATCGTGAGCAAGCTCGAAATCGAGATGCAGAACGAAGAGAAGATGAAAGCTGAAAATCCGACGCTCTTCTTGTGGTTGTCGGTGAAGAAGCAGCTTCAGGCAGCCGAAGGCGATAAATACTTCGCCGATCAGATCAAGGACTCGGACTTCCAAAAACTCAAGGGCAAGATCATCAGCCACACGCCTGACGTGAAGCCGAAGGAAGTGGTGGTGAGTGTCGCCGACGGCCTGACGCCGGAGATCACCCTGAAGTTCGAAGAGGCACTGCCCGGCAAGGCGGACCCCGGCACCGAACTCGAGTTCCAGGGCGTGCCCTCGGCGTTCTCGAAAGAACCCTTCATGCTGACGCTCGATGTCGAGAAGGACAAACTCACCGGCTGGCCGGTGCAGGCGCCTGCCCCCAAGAAGGCCCCGGCCGCGAAAAAGGCGGGCGGCGCGGGTGCGAAGGGCAAGAAAAAGTAATACTTCTCCTTAGTTGAAGTCCGGTTTGAGCCGGTGACTTCGTGGACCGTCCGGTTCCGGGGCTCACCGGCTCAACTGCTTTGTGAGGCGGTCTGGAATCAACGGCTGAGGCGGGTTCGGATGGTACAATGCCGTCGAATGAGCAACTCCACTCCCCGCCGCGATTTTCTCGCCGCCACCAGTGCGGCCTTCACGACGCAGATTTTCACTGGCAACCTGCGGGGCGCCAACGACAAGGTGACCGCGGGATTCATCGGCATGGGCCGCATGGGCAACTCGAACCTGACCCATGCCATGCGCCAGGAGAATCTGAACGTCGCCGCCGTTTGCGACATTTACGAGCCCAACCTCACCAAGGCCATGGAGATCGCCAAAGGCCAGGCGAAGGCCGTACGCGACTTCCGCGAGATTCTCGCCGACAAGTCCATCGATGTGGTCTGCATTTCAACCCCTGACCACTGGCACGCCTACATGGCCGTGGAAGCCTGCAAGGCGGGCAAGGACGTGTATGTCGAAAAGCCCATCGGGGTCACCATTGACGAAGGCAAGAAGATGGTGGAAGCCGCGCGGAAGTACAAGCGTGTGGTGCAGGCGGGCACGATGCAGCGCTCAGCCGAACACTTCCAGAAGGCCGCCGAGATCGTCAAGAGCGGATTGCTGGGACAGATTGCGTTTGTCAGAACCTGGAACTATGGCCTTGCGCCGCAGGAGGGAATCGGGAATCCGCCGGACGGCGATCCGCCGGCCGAGCTGAACTGGGATATGTGGCAGGGTCCCGCGGCCAAGCGCGCCTACAACAAGAACCGGTTCGGTGTCGATCCCAAGGCGTTTTCTCACTTCCGCTGGTTCTGGGACTACGCGGGCGGCATGATGACGGACTGGGGCGTTCACTGGCTCGATATCGTGCAGATGGCGTTCAATGAGCAGATGCCGCAGGCCGCGGTGGCGCTGGGCGGCAAGTACTGGCTGAAGGACAACCGGGAGACTCCGGACACCCTGCAGGTTACCTACGAGTACCCGGGCTTTATCTGCACCTATGAGAACCGCAACTCCAGCAGCATTTCGATGTTCGAAAAGGGCGGCGGCATTCTCTTCCAGGGCACCAAGGCAACCATGTTCCTGGACCGCAGCCTCTACCGCATTGTGCCGGAGCGCAATTCGACGGTGGAGGCCGTGGAAGTGAAGGCCACTTCAAGCGGCAACGCGCGCCACTGGGCGAACTTCCTGGAGTGCGTCAGGACGCGCCAGAAGCCGAATAGCGACATCGAGAACTGCCACAAGTCCACCACCACCTGCCATCTGGGCAACATCGCCTACCGGTCCAGGCAGCGCGTGGACTGGGACACCCAGAAAGAGACCATCGTGCAGCCGGAGCTGCGGAAGTACATGGCGCGCGAGTACCGCAAACCGTGGAAGCTCACCGTCTAGGCGTGCTTGCCGCCGCGGCGGTGGTGACACTGGCCGCGCAGACCACGCCCGTGAGCGGCACCCGCTATCCGCGCCTGGCGATCCGCAACGCGATGATCGTGGAAGGCGTGGGAACGCCCGCTTCCGGTCCGCGGGACATCATCATCGAAGGCGGGGTGATTGAACAGATCACCCCGCACAACCCGTCCCGCCCGCCGCGTGCCGATGCCGTGATCGACGCCGGCGGCCGCTATGTGCTGCCAGGTTTCATCAACCTGCACGGACACATTCACGAAGAGCGGGCCGGGATTCCGCAGGAGGCGGAATACGTCCTGAAGCTGTGGCTCGCCTGCGGCATCACGACGGTGCGGGACGTGGGGGGCACGTTCAAGCGGTCGCTTGAACTGCGCGGCCTCTCGGCGCGGCACGCGATTGGGGCGCCCCGCCTCTTTGTCTACCCGTTTTTCAGCGGTGCCCGGACTCCGGACGAAGCGCGTGCTCGCATTCGCGAGTTCAAGCAGCAGGGCGCCGACGGCGTCAAGTTCCTGGGCACCTACCGCGACATTTTGGACGCCGCCACCGCGGAAGCCCGCGCGCTTGGGCTGCGCACCGCGCACCACATTGGGGTGGAAGAGACCACTGCCTGGGACGTTATTCGCAACCGGGGCACATCCATCGAACACTGGTACGGCATTCCTGATGCGGCGATCGCGGCCCGCGTGCAAAACTTCCCTGCCGGCTACAACTATTCGAACGAGCTGGACCGCTTCCGGTACGCGGGCCGTCTATGGCGCGAAGCGAACCCGGAACGGCTGCACAAGGTTCTGGACGCCATGGTTGAAGCGGGAGTGGCCTGGGACCCCACACTTGCCATCTACGAAGCGAGCCGTGACCTTCTCCGGGCCCAGAATCAACCCTGGTTTGCCGATTCCCTGCACCCGGCGCTGGCCGAGTTCTTCAAGCCGAACCTGGCGAGCCACGGCAGCTTCTTTCTGAACTGGACCACAACCGACGAAGCATACTGGCGCCACAACTACCGGCTCTGGATGGATGCGCTCGTCGAGTTTGAACGCCGCGGCGGACTGATCGGGGCGGGCGAGGATGCCGGGTACATCTATCAGATGTACGGCTTCGGATACCTTCGAACGCTCGAACTGCATGAGGAAGCGGGGTTCCACCCGCTGCGGGTTATCGCTCACGCCACGCACAACGGCGCCCGTGTGCTGGGTGAGGAGGGACGCCTGGGGCGCGTGCGGGAGGGTTGGGCAGCGGATCTGGTGGTGGTGAACGGGAACCCGCTGGAGAACCTGAAGCTGCTGTATCCCACCAGTGTTGAAGTGGTGCGGGACGGAAAGACGGTCCGGACCGGTGGAATCGCCTGGACGATCAGGGACGGGCTTCCCTATGACGCAGCGCGCCTGTTCGGCGACGTGAAGGACTTGGTGGCGTCGGCCCGAAAAAACGCCAGGACCCGGCGCGCGGCTCAATGAGCGGCGCCGGGTCCTGGTTCTCCTCCACCAGAAGATCGTAGGTGAGGGAAGGCCCTAGTGGCCGCCCTTCTTTTCCTCTTTCTTGTGCTCGTCTTTCTTGTTGTCGTCCTTCTTCGGCTCGGCTTTTGCCTCGGCCTTGTGCTCAGCCTTGGCCGGCGGGTGTTCTTCCTTGGCGGGGGGATGCGCCGCGGCGGGGGGCCTGGGCGGCGTCGGGGCGCGGGCCGCGGCGGGCGCTGCGTGGGCGCTCCTCAAGGGCAGCCGGCGCGCCGGAGCCCGCACTGCGCGAACCACTGGCTTGGCGGGCGCTGCGTGGCCCCCATGACTATCGCCATGGCTGTCTTGACCGGCGGCATGCGCCGACCGGCTGCAGCTTGGGCATCCATCGCAGCCCGAAGGCTCCTCGTCATCACCGAGGAAACGAACCCGGCCCGATTCGAGATCGTGCAAGGCTCCCACAATGGTGACCCGGCCATCCTCGGCCCAGGCTCCCAGCTTTGGCTTGGCTGAGAACAAGGCCTCGGTGGTGTATTCGATGTTGCGTAGAATCGAATTCTTGTAGAGATTTCCCCGATCCGTTTTTGCCTTGAGAACAGCCGGCTTGATGGCGCCGCTCAAAGCATCAGCCGGTGCGTTGGCCAGCACCGTGCCCACGGACGATCTCACGGCATTGCAGTTGGTATGGCCCATAACCACGATCGCCTTGACGCCCAGCGTCTCAACGGCGTATTGCAGGCTGCCGATGGTCTTGTCGTCCACCGTGTGGCCCGGGGTCTTGATGACGAACAGATCGCCCAGGCCTCCATCGAAGGCCACTTCCGGCGGCACCCAGTTGTCGGAGCAACTGATCACGGCGGCATACGGCTTGGGATTCTTCAATGCGGCCGCGGTGCGGCTGGCATCCTGGCGCTGGTTCTGAATTTGCCCCTTGCGGTAACGGCTGTTGCCAGCTTTGAGGAGCTGAATCACTTGCTCCGGTGTTTCCGGCTTGGGTACTGCGTGGGCGGCGGCGGGCGCGTGGCTGCCGCCAGTGCTCGCACCGTGCGAATCGCCATGTCCGGCCGTTGCCTTCGGGGCCGCGGGCGCTGCGTGACCGAGATCGTCGCTCGCCTTCAGGCCAGACGCCACCAGGAGGGCGCCGGTCATCAGACTCGCTTGAAGAACTGTCGATGGTCTCATACCAGCCTTATCGCGCGGATCGCCATTTTCTTGACACTGGTGGCGAAGTCCCGTCACCGCGTATCATCAAACAGTCATGACCCGCCGCGACCTCGCGCCCCTTCTGGGCGCACCTCTCCTTGCCGGCAGCGCGGCCCCCGCCCAGCAGCGGCGCCCCCGCGTGGCCTGCCTGCTGACAGCGTACTTTCCGAACTCCCACGCGGATGTGTTCATGGGCCGGCTGCTTGAGGGCTACCGGCTGAACGGAGTAAGCCACCGGCCGCGGCTTGAAACCGTCTCCTTCTACGTCGACCAGTTCCCGCCGAACGACATGGCCCGCGAGCAGGCGGAAGAGTATGGCGTGAAGATCTCCGGTTCGATTGCCGAGGCGTTACGGCTGGGCGGCCAGCGCCTGGCGGTGGACGGCGTGGCCATCATCGGCGAACACGGAGAATACCCGCGCACCCCGCGCGGCAGCGTACAGTACCCCCGCTGGCGATTCTTCGACGAGGTGACGCGGGTGATGCGCGAGGACGGCCGCGTGGTCCCGCTCATGAATGACAAATACTTCGGCTACGAATGGACCCAGGCTCGCGCGCTCTACGACCGGGTGAAGCAGATGAAGATCCCGTTTATGGCAGGCTCCACGCTGCCCCTTACCTGGCGGCGGCCGGCGCTTGACCCGCCCGTTGGCGTGGAGATCGAAGAGTGCCTGGCAGTCAGCTTCAGTGACCTCGAAGAGCATGCCTATCACGCTGTGGAACTGCTGCAGGCAATGGCGGAGCGCCGGCGCGGCGGCGAAACCGGCGTACGCCGCGTCCGCTGCGTGGAGGGCGAGGCCGTGTGGAAGCTCGGGTTCAACCGGGCGCTGCTGGATGCCGCGCTCACGCGGCGTATCAACCATGTGCCGCCGGGCCGTACCGACAAGCCGCAGGCCATCCAGATTGAGTACCGCGACGGGTTGCGGGCCACGGTGGTCAATCTGAATGACCGGTCGCGCGACTACCTGTTCGCGATGAAGGCGCGGGGCGCAACGGCCATCCAATCCTCGTGCTTCTACATCCAACTGCACGTGCACAATCACTGGGGCTTCATGGTGCGGAACTTCGAGGACCCGGTGCTTACGCGCCGCGAACCGAACCCGGCCGAGCGCACCCTGGTGGCCACCGGCATCACGCTGGCCGCGCTTCAGTCGCGGCTGGAAGGACAGAAATGGCTCGATACTCCCGAATTGCAACTTTCTTATTCGCCGTAACGGCGGCACACGCCCAACCCCCGGCCACGAATAGCCGGCATTCGCTGGTGGATGTCATGGCCGTGCGGGCCACCGGAGACCCGGGCGCGGCCATCCGCACCTTCGAGACGCCGCCCAACCCGGAGCGGGTCTCCTGCGATATCCTCATCGCCGGCGGCGGCATGGGTGGCGTAGGCGCGGCTCTGATGGCGGGCCGCATGGGTTTTTCGGTCTGCCTTACCGAGGAGACGGACTGGTTGGGCGGCCAAGCCACAGCGGGTGGCGTTTCGGCGCTGGATGAGCACAAGTTCATCGAGATCTCAGGCGCCACGCGAACCTATCGCGAGTTTCGCAACCGGATCCGGCAGGCGTACCGGTCCCGCTATCGCATTGCCCCGGCCGCTGATGTGGAGAACTTCAACCCGGGCGCCTGCTATGTGTCGTCGCTCTGCTTTGAGCCGCGCATGGGCGTGGAAGCCATTGAAGCGATGCTCAAGCCGTATCCGCTGCGCATCTTCAAACGGACCCAGATCTACCGCATGGAGGTGCGCGACGGCTTGGCCGTGGCCGCGCTGGCATACCGTTTCGACAAGAGCGATGTGGTGCGATTTGAGCAGAAATGGGTTCTGGACGCCACCGAAACCGGCGATCTGCTGCCGCTGGCCGGCGTCCCCTACACAGTGGGCTCCGAGGCGCGCGCCGAGACCAATGAACCGCATGCCGCGCGCGAGCCCAACCCGGCCTGCGTCCAGAGCTTCACCTACCCCTTCATCATCGAGCGCCGGGACGGCGAGGATCACCGCCTGCCGGAGCCGCCCGAGTACGCCCGCTTCCGCGACGGACAGCCCTTCAGCATCCGGCTGAACTACCCGCTGGAGTTCGGCTGGAAGGGCATCGTGCAGTATGTGATGTACGGCGACGATGCACCGGTGCCGAACAATATGTCGCCGCGGCCGTTCTTTCCCTGGCGGCGGGTGCTGGCGCCGAAGAACTTCCAGGATCCGGTACCGGAACTGGCGTTGATCAACTGGCCCCGGCAGGACTATCACGACGAGTCGATTCTGGACCGCAATGCGCCGGACCAGGCTCGCATCCTGCAGCAGGCAAAGCGCGTCTCGTTCTCATTCCTGCACTGGCTGCACACGGAGATCGCCTACCCCGGACGCGCCGGGAAGGGCCACCCGGAGCTCAAGCTGCGGCCTGACCTGATGGACACCGCCGATGGGCTCTCGAAGTATCCCTACATTCGCGAGTCACGGCGGATCAGGGCGCGAGGCCGCGTGGTGGAGCAAGATATCGTGGACGAGTATCAGACCGGGGCGCGGGCGCGCTGGGCCGCCGATTCGGTGGGCACCGGATTCTACATGGTGGACATCCATCCCTGCGGCGCCAATGAACGCGGCCGCATGATGATGCCCAATCCGTTCCAGATCCCGCTGGGGACCCTGCTGCAGGATAAAGTACGGAACTTCCTGCCTGCGGGAAAGAACCTTGGCGTGACACACCTGACCAACGGAGCGTTCCGCTTGCATCCCATCGAATGGAACGTAGGCGAGGCGGCGGCGGCCTACGCCGGCCTGGCCCTCCGGGGAGCCCGCACGCCGGCCGTCGAAGCCCTGCAGCGCGAACTGGCGCAGGCCGGGGTGCCGCTGGCCTGGTTCGACGACCTGCCGGTGGAGCACCCCGCTTTCGCCGCCATCCAGGTGGCCGCCATGGGTGGCTACTATCCCGTGGGCAAGGAGGACCTGCACGCCGCCCCCGATGCGCCCATCACCCGGCGCGAGGCGGCGGAGGCGCTGGCGGCCTGGCGGAAGGTGCCCACCACCGATGCCGTGAAGCTGGCCGTGGAGCGGAACTGGATGGCCGTGGATCACAGGAACTGGTTCCACGGTGCCCTGCCGCTCTACTGGACAGACATCCGGCTGGAGCTTCCGGCGGCGCCGTTGAAACGAACCGGACCCGTAACCCGGGCGGACCTGGCGCGGCGTCTCACCGGGCTGTAGTGCCGTCAAGCCCCTTGTTGCGACAGCGGTTTGCGACCGATTATACTAAGAAAGCTGAGGTTTTTGCCAGGTGAACACACCCGGCTTTCGAGTTTCGCAACTGGCCGTGTGGGCGAGTGTCCACAGGCCGCAACCGTAGTTCCACAGAGGATCACATGAATCGAATTTTGTTGTTAAAGCGCTTTGCCCCGCTTGCTTTGTGCGCGCTGGCCGCCCCGGCCGTGTTCGCGCAGGTCTCAACGGGCTCATTGGGGGGCCTGGTGCTGGATAGCGCCGGCGCCGTGGTTCCTGGGGCCGCCCTGGTGGCGAAGAATGAGGCCACGGGTGTTGAGATCAACACTTCGTCGTCCGAAGCGGGTGTGTACGTTTTCAACTCTCTTCCCACGGGTGTCTACGTGATCACCGCGGAGAAGACCGGGTTCAAGAAGGTGAGCCGGAGCAACGTCGAAATCCGCATCGCCCAGCGGCTTGACCTGAATGTCACCCTGGAAGTGGGCCAGGTGCAGGAAACGGTGAGTGTCACCGCTGAGGCCCCGCTGCTTGAGACTTCGTCGGCGGAGCGTGGCCAGAACATCTCCGTGAAGATGATGGACAACCTGCCGCTGTTTGCCGGCGGCATCCGCAACCCCCGCGCTTTCGTCAACTACATGCCGGGCGTGACCAACAACGGCGAACAGAGCGTCTCCGGTTCCGGCGGCCGCGCCCAGGAAGTGCTCATCGACGGCGCCAGCGCGCTGAACGTCGAATCGAGCGCCGTGTTCAACTTCCCGTCCGCTGAAATGTTCAGCGAATTCAAGATGCTGCAATCCAACTACTCGGCTGAGTACGGCCGCGTGGGCGGCGGCATTGAGATTTATGTCGCCAAGAGCGGCACCAACTGGTTCCATGGCGCGGGTTTCCACAACATGCGCCGCGACATCTGGAACGCCAACGCCTGGGCGCGCAACGCCAGCACCAACCCCGCCAACAGCTTCCGGCCCAAGGAACGCTTCAACGAGACCGGCGGCTCCGTGGGCGGCCCGGTCTTCATTCCCAAGGTCTACGACGGCCGCAACAAGACATTCTTCTTCACCACCCTGACCCGCGACCTGCGCCCGGCCACGCTCGGCTTCCCCTTGCTGACGGTGCCGACGGCGGCGATGAAAGGCGGCAACTTCTCCGGCGCGGGAGTCCCGGTGATCTTCGATCCGGCCACCACCTCAGGCACCACCCGCCAGCCGTTCCCCGGCAACATGGTGCCTCAGGCCCGGTTCAGCCGCATTGCGCGCAACGTGGTTCCTCTGATTCCGGATCCGACGCGCCCGTCGCTGGCCCAGAACTACGACTTCGTCAACGAGAGCCCCTTCAAGCGCGACATCTGGAGCATGAAGTTTGACCATGCCTTCACCCCGGGCCACCGCGTGTCGTACTTCTTCTCGAGCGAAGTGCAGTCGCAGACCGATTTGAGCAGCTTCCGCGGAGCGCTGGGCAACGGCCTGGAGAACAACCAGAAGCCGTACAACCACCGCATCAACCACGACTTCAATCTGCGTCCCAACCTGATCATGCACACCACCTATTCGTTCTCGATCACGCGGCAGACGTGGGACAACCCATACCAGAAGGGCGCCGGCAGCAGGCTGGGCTTTAACGGCCTCACCGGCGATTCCGACGCCACGCCGCGCATCCAGTTCAGCGGCGCCGCCGGTCTTTCGCCCTACGGCGTGCAGGACGGCAAGGTGGCCAACGGCGCGCAGTTCAACCGCCAGTGGTGGTTCAGCCAGGGCTACAGCCTGGTGAAGGGCAAGCATGAATACAAGTTCGGGTATAACTGGCGGCGGTTCTCGACGCGCGGCGAAGACCTGGCCGGCACCAACGGCCGCTACGTCTTCAATCGTGCTCAGACGGCCAGCCCAACCGCTTTGACTTCCACCGGCCATGAGTTCGCCAGCCTGCTGCTGGGTACCGTGGACGTGGCCTCGAACGTGGTGCCGCCCGTGTTGTTCGACACCACCTTTTACTACGACACAGCCGTCTACTTCCAGGACAACTACCGCGTCAATGCCAAGCTCACGCTGAACCTGGGCCTGCGCTACGAAGTGCCGATTGGCTGGCACGTTCCCGGTGGGAATGGCTACTCGCACGTCGACATCAACGTGGCCAACCCCGGCGCGGGCGGACGTCCCGGCGCGCTGGTCTTCTCCGGCACCGGCCCCGGCCGCACCGGCCAAAAGCGTTTCTACCCCACCGACTACTCGAACATCGGACCGCGCATTGGCTTTGCCTACCAGTTGGGACCGAAAACGGTCATCCGCGGCGGCTGGTCCATCTACTACCAGGGTCTGTCCAGCGGCGGCTGCGGCTGCCGGGCCGGCTTTGCCGGTTCGAATGACTTGCAGAGCGACGGTTTGAACCAGGTCCTCAACTGGGACAACGGTATTCCCACCCAGGCCGGTTACCGCCCGCCGCCCATCATCGACCCGTCCATCGTCAACTTCCAGAGCGTGCAGTATCAGGGCCCCACGGCGGGTCAGCCGGGCCGCATCCGCAACTGGAGCTTGAACGTCCAGCATGAGATCAAGAACTTCCTGATCGACCTCGCCTACCAGGGCAACCGCGGTTCGCGCCTGAACTCCACCATGGACCTGAACGCCCTGCCCACCAGCCTGTTGAGCCGCGGCTCTCTGCTGCAGCAGCGCATCGATTCGCCGGCTGCCCAGGCCGCCGGTTTCCGCGCCCCGTTCGCCACCTTCCCCGGCAACCTAAGCGTGGCGCAGTCCCTGCGGCCGTTCCCGCAGTATCTGTCGGTGAGCAGCCTGTTCGCTGGTTTCGGCCGTAGCTGGTATGACGCCCTTCAGTTGAAGGTGGAGCGCCGCTTCGGCAACTACCAGATGCTTACCAACTACACCTGGTCCAAGAGCCTGGCCTACGGCCACTTCCGTCAGGTCTTCGGCCAAGGCGGCCTCGCGGCGCCGCAGGACTTCTACAACACGGCGGAAGCGAAGAGCTACATGCCCTTCGATATCCCCCACGTGTTGAACATCCTCTCCACGTTTGACCTGCCGTTCGGCAAGGGACGCAAGTTCCTGAACAGCGACAACGTCGCACTCCGCACGCTGGCCAGCGGCTGGACCATCGCTTCGGCGCAGGTGTACCGCAAGGGCACGCTCATCCAGGCCGCAACGCCGGGCAACCCGCTCGGCAACGGTGTCCTGTTTGCCCCGCAGACCAAGGCCAATCGCAGCGGCAGCCCGATTCGGACCGGCATCGACCGCACGACGCTCGATCCCAACAATCCGGCCACCCGCTTCTTCACCGTTGGCGCCTATACGGCCGCGCCCGCCTTCACCCTGGGCACCGCGGCATTCTTCGATAGCGCCTTCCGCCAGCCCGCGGTCTTCAGCGAGAATATCTCCATCGTGAAACGCACAACGCTCTGGCAGAACGATAAGAACCCGGTGGTGCTCACCTATCGCACCGACGCGTTCAACCTATTTAACCGCACCAACTTCGGCGGAGTGGTCGGCACCATCGGCAATGCCAACTTCGGCCGGCCCACCGGACCCCAGAACGGCGCCCGGCTCATCACCATGGGCCTGCGTCTGGAGTTCTAAACGCCGCTCAGAACCGGACCGGAACGGGCGGGGCTTGCGCAAGGCCCCGCCCGTTCTGTTTCTCCGCACACGGAAACTCATGACCTTACCGCCAGAAGACGAACTGTACGCGCTGATTGGTGAGGACGGCTTCACCCGCCTGGTGGCCGCCTTCTACCGCCAGATTCCAACCGACCCCATCCTTGGCGCCATGTACCCGGCCGAAGACATGGCCGGCGCCGAACAGCGCCTGCGCGATTTCCTGATCTTCCGGTTCGGTGGCCCGCCGCGTTACATCGAAGAGCGCGGCCATCCCCGCCTCCGCATGCGTCACATGCCGTTCCCGGTTACCCACGCCGCGCGCGACCGCTGGGTCCTGTTGATGGACAATGCCCTGGCTGAAGCCGCTCTTCCACCCGAAGCCACGGAACTGCTGCGGAGCTTCTTCCACCCCACCGCCACTTTCCTGATCAACCGCTGACGTGTTACCTGCCAGCGTCCCGCTGTTACCGTAACATATTGTCCCGACTGTCCCGCGTCCCTGGGCGCCGGCGCTCTACTCATTAGAGGTATCCGATGAGCAGGCTTCTGATCCCAACTTTATTCCTGGCCGTGGCGTCGTGCCGGGCCGATTTCATCTACTCCACCTGGCTGGGAGGCAACGGCACCTGGCATGACGAGACCCGGTGGGACCCCATGATCGTGCCGCAGAGCAACGGCATCAACTTCTTCGGGGCGACCATCGGCTCCGGCCAGGTGGCTCTGGAGTATTCGGCGCCGGTCGAATGGATTTCGATCGCTTCCGGCGCGGCACTCCGCGTGGCGCCCTACGCCAGCCTCTATGTCGGAAGCTACATTGAGAACCACGGCACGCTGGACATCGGCTTGTCCGACCCGCGCTTGGCCGCCCGCGGCGGCATCACATCCAATGGCGGCTTCACACTCTCCGGAAGCGGCGTGACCAACATCCTGAGCGGCGCACAAATTGGCGAACAATGGGTCCCCGCACACTACACGATCTTCGACCAGACGGTGAATGTGGAAAACGGCTTCATCCACGGAGGCCTCACCCTGGTGAACGCCCGGCTGAACGCCACCGGGTACCTCAACGTGACCCAGGGCGTATTCACCTCCCTTGATTGGGGGAGCAGCCTCATGGCCGGCAAAGGCGCCACGCTGACTCACTGGCCTGATCTCATCAACTCCGGCCAGACCGTGGCCAACGGCGGGGGTATGGCCTTCTATGGCAGCAACTGGAACGACGGCACGGTGATGGCGCTCAACAATGGGTCGATCTCCATGGAGATGCCTGGCGGGCACGGTCGCATTGAGGCCTCGACCGGCGGACTGATCGTCCTTTCGGGAGGTCCGGAAGACTTCGTTACCCAGAACCAGATCCGCGTTCAGGCCGGCGGTGATATCCGCCTGCTACGCAACGGTTTCGCGAAGTTCACCATGGACTCGGTGCAGGTGGACCCCGGCGGCCGCCTGCTGGTTCAGCGAACGCTTGACCTGGGCAACGAGCCCTTCAGCAACGGCGGGCGGCTGGAACTGGGTCCATCGGCCAACATCATCACCCGTCACTTCCTGAACACGGCCAGCGGTGTCGTGGAAACGAATAGCGCCATCATCACCAGCGGTCAACTGGCCAATCTTGGGCTGCTGAACATCACACACTCCTCGGTTGTCCGGGTTCTTGGGGCGGGTGGCAACCTGGATGACTGCCATGGCGGCGGTTGCACGCTACGCAATGGCACGTTTGTGCTGGATGACGGCGGCCTGATGGAGGTGCCCGTGGACATCGTTCGCAATGAAGCGCGTCTGGAACTGGGCGTGGGAAGCGCCATTTTTCATGCCGCAGGGGGCTTTGCGACCGGCCGCCTGAGTCACAATGCCGGGCATTTGGAACTGCGCGATGGAGGCTCCCTGGCCACCGAATCGCTGCAGTTCACGAATGACGGCACTCTGCGGGTGAACGCCGGCGGCCAGTTCGGCGATTTCTCTCTGTTCGAGTACCTTCAGCTGGCGGGCGAGACACGCGTCAACGGGGCGCTCGCCGCGGCGAACATCCGCGTTACCGGTGGCATGCTGGGCGGCGACGGCCAGATCAACGGCGACGTCACGATGGAGGGAGGCACCCTCAGCCCGGGCAACTCACCCGGCGGACTCACCATCTACGGCAACCTGCACCTGCGCCCGGAGAGCCGGCTTGTGCTCGAGATCGGCGGTTGGGACCCGGGCCAGTACGACCGGCTTTTCGTCAGCGGCAACATCGAGTTGGGCGGCATCCTGGAGCTGATTTTCCTTCACAGCTTCCGGCCCACGAGCGGCGGCCTGCAAGTGGTGTTCGGCCAGCAGATCGCAGGCGCGTTCTCGTCGATCCAGGCCAGCGGTTACCGGGTCTCGCAGTTTATGACGAACGGAATGTTGGAGCTCCAGTTTGAACAGGTTCCGGAACCGGGCACCGTGGCGCTGGCCGCGGCTGGTCTGGTGTTACTGTTACGGCGGCGCTTGTTACAGTAACATACCGTAACGCCGTGTCCTGCCGGGTGTGGCTCAGCCGCTGTTCTCCATGAAGGCCAAGACCTTCGTTCGAAAAACGTAGAGGAAACGGAGATCCGAGATATGCGAATCAGACTGCTCGCGCTGCCCCTGGTGGCGGCTCACCTGGCGGGAGCCGCCCAGGTGTTTACGTTCTGGACTGGAGGCGATGGCAATTGGACGGATGCCTCGCGCTGGACGATGGGTGTCCCCAAGAACACTCAGACCACTACATACTTTGCCACGATCGGCAATCCCGGAACTGTC
Source organism: Acidobacteriota bacterium (assembly GCA_016870915.1). Classification (GTDB taxonomy): domain Bacteria; phylum Acidobacteriota; class Terriglobia; order Bryobacterales; family Bryobacteraceae; genus VFZY01. Next base: position 26,862 of record VFZY01000056.1, read on the forward strand.
ACCCTGAACGAAGCGAGGGTGGATGGTGTTCTGATTTCGGCGGGCAGCAGGCTCCAGATAGACAATTCTGGACTGGGGTTGGCTCTTGATGGACCCAGCCTCGTTAACCGCGGAACAATCGACCTCGGCCTCGGCCCTGGCATGCTCACTTTCGCGTCGATTTCACGTACCGGTGGCGGCCCCCTCGCAATCTCCGGGGGTGGAACCATCAACATTTTCAATGGGGCGACAATAGGGCCCGGCGTGGTGCCCAACAGCCACGCCACCACGATTTCGGGTGGCCAGATCATCAACGCCCACGGAAGCAGCGGGATCTATGGCGAACTCACCATCGGACCCGGCCAGGTTAACGCGATTGAAGAACTGGCGATCCAATCCGCATCGGGCGCCCTTACGATTGAAGGGAACGGTCTGCTTCGGGCACTGCCCGGCGCTCAACTGGCAGCCATCGGCATGGGGAACCAGTTCGCGAACAGCGGACATGTCCTGGCCGATGGCGGGTTCATCCACATCAGGGGCTACAGCGGCTATTACAACGACGGGAACATCTCGGCCATGAATGGCGGAACCGTGCAAATGCCGATGCCCACCGGCTTCGGCCGCATGGACGCCAGGAGCGGGGGCGTCATCTCCATCAAGAACGACAGTGCCTTCGTGGATACGCCGATGAGCCAGCACGTGGTGGTGCACTCCGGCGGCAAGTTCGAACTCACGGGAAGCTCGGATGCCCGGTACAACATGACCGGGACGCTCACCGTGCTCCAGGGAGGAGAGGCATCCATCGGCAACAAGATCAACCTGACCGGTTTCATCACGAATGAGGGAGCCCTCCAATTCACCCCCCAAACCCACCTGGCTGGCGGATTCGTATTCAACCGGCCGGGCGCGGTGATCACGTTCAACAAGGCGACCGGGCTGCTCCGGGAACTCTACAATCAAGGGGAGATCCGGCTCCAGGACTCCGGCATTGTGCTGGATAATCCCTCCTTCCACATCACGGACTGTACCGGCAATGACTGTGCTCTGGTGAACGGAAGCTTTGTCCTGGCCGGCAACACCAACCTCTACGTTGACCGCGACCTGGTGCGCAACGATGCGGGCCTGACCATCAGTGGAGGTTCGCGGATTCTCAGGTTCGATGACGAAAGCGCCATCAGCCGGTTGACGCAGAACCGCGGCCGGCTGGACCTGGTTTCCGGCGCGCAGCTCGCCGTTTCGAACTTCATCAACGAAGGCGCCGTCACCATCGACGAAACCAGCGCCTACGAAAGCCCCTTCGATTACGTTCAGACCGCCGGAAGCACGCGCAATAACGGCACCCTGTTCGCCAACAACATCTACATCAACGGCGGCGTGCTGGAAGGCTCCGGCGTCATCACGGGACACCTGTGGATCGACGGCGTGCTCCAGCCGGGCAACTCCCCCGGGGCGTTGACCATCTTCGGTGACCTCACACTCAACCCGGACGCCCGCCTGGTGCTGGAACTGGGCGGGTCCGACCCCAGCCTCTGGGACCGCATCTTCGTCTCCGGCAACATCAACCTGGGCGGAATCCTGGAACTGGTGTTCCTCAACGGGTTCCGGCCCACGGGCGGCTTCGATCTGCTGTTCGGATCCTCCATCCACGGCGCGTTTTCAGAGATCTACGCGGCGGGGATGCGGGTCTCCACATATATGGAAGGCGGCAAGTTCGGGTTGAACCTGGAACCGAAGCCCGCCGTGCCGGAACCGGGCAGCCTCCTGCTGGCCGCGGCGGGTGTGGCGCTTCTCGCCGCACGCCGCATTCGCAGTAACCAATCAGACAAAAAGGAGAGGTCATGAATCGAATCGTCGGGCGGCTGCTCACCGCTCTTGTCCTGGCCGGGGCACCGGCCGCAACGAAGGCGTCCGGGCTCATCCTGGACATTCCCCAACCACGGCTCCTCGGGCACCTGAACACCGAGTTTGTTTTCCATGGCAGCATCACGAACAATACTCCCAATCCCCTGGGAAGTCAGGATGTTTTCCTGAACGCCTCGGGCCTGTACTACACTCACGAATTCACGGACAGGCTGGCGGGGCGCTCATTCCTGCTTCAGCCGGGCGAATCGACGGGCCTGCTCGATCTGTTCAGCATCTGGTACAACCCGATTTACCAGGGCGTGGAAGGGCCTCATCCAGGCGACACCTATGAGCTCCACATACAGCTCCAGGATAGCTTTGACAATTTGAGTGATTTCCACACCGTGGGCGCCACCTACCGCCAACCCGTGCCGGAGCCGTCCACCTGGGCCCTGATACTGTCCGGTGTGCTGCTGCTGTGGCTGCGGCGCTGCCGGCTCATCGCCGTCCACGCGCTGGTGGCCGTTCTTGTGCCGGCAGCGGTCGCGCAGAACGGCGCCGTGCTGATGCAAACACGCCCTCCCGGTGTTTCAAAGACGGCCCGCGAACTGCTGATCGCCCTGCCGATTGTCAATGGCGGCTCGGGTACTGCCACCTACGTGTTTGTGTCGAGGGCCACGCTCAACGGGGTGGGATCGATCCGGCCTGGATGGCGCGGAGTGACATTGGGATCGCTGGGACCGAACGAGAGCGCCGTTGCGCAGTTGGCATTCCCCTTGCAAGCGTTCACGGAAGGGGCCACCTACCGGCTCGTGGTTTCGGGGTTGGATAGTGACTCCACCAAATTCCAGGTGGCTCGCAACATTGTGATCCCGGTCTCAAGACCGCCTGTCACCTTGAATCAGGGCACCGTATCGGTTCGGGCGAGTCTCCCCATCAGTCTTCCCTGGTCAAAACAGACTGGCCCCACCAACAGCACCAAGCACTTGCCGCCGCTTCCCATGGACCCTTCGGCAGGCCCTCCAGGCGTGCTGTCTCCGCTCGACCCGGCGGAGCCGGTCGTCTTCGGGCCGGGCATAGCGGTCAAACCGTCGAACAGTGCAATGCGGTTTCCAATCAATACAGCGGTCGACGGGGCCTCGTCGTTCCTACACCCGCAGGATCCTTCTGGGGCCGTGGCGTTCATGAAGCGTTCCGGGCAGTCCCCGCTCAGAGTGGTCATGATGACCGGCAATAATTGGGCGGTGCTGGGTACGGCCTCGTCCACCGATACTATGAGGCCAGCCGACTTCCGAGCGATCGACCTCGACACCGCCGCCGGTGGGGACATGGACGCGGGATTCGGTGGAGATCAGGTGGTCCGGTATATCCCCTCCAAGGACGTGTGGGTGTGGGTGATGCAGAGTAGTCCGGCCATATCGGATCACGTCAAACAAAACAACCGGATGCGCACTTGCGTCACCAGTACCGGGCGCCTAGTCTCAAGCCGCAACACGTGGACCTGCTTCGACTTGAAGCCCCAGAATTTTGGGATCAAAGAAGCCAACAAGTGGCTCGACTATCCAACAGTTGGATTCACTGAACGCCACCTTTACATCAGTATCGATGTGGCCGTGTCGGAGAAGAAAATAGACAATAGCAAGAAACCTCCGGCGGCGTTCGAGGAAAGCACGATTTCCGGCCGCGTCTTCTGCCGGATCGCTGTGGGTGCGCTCCGGAACGAGGCCACCTCTGTGGAGTACGAGACCGTAGGACCTCTCAACCTGTACAAGGCTGCCTTCACGGATAACAACAAGGACCGGATCTATTGGGCCGGTCTAGAGAGCACTAGCAAGATTCGTATCTGGGAGTGGCGGGATGGCGAACGCCTGCCGAGGTCCGAAGAAGCGCAGGTGAGTCCCTTCGCGGGCGCAGTAGCGGACTATGCATCCAACAATCCGGACGGCCACAATTGGCTACAAAAACCTCTCCCTCGCGCCGTCACGGGCGCCACGAGCTACCGTGAATTTCCCTTCGTCCAACCTCCGGCTCCTAGCGTGGAGAAAAGCTACGTCACATTCGCATGGGGCTGCGGAAGAGACAGCGTTCACTCGCATCCGTACGTTCGATTTGTAAAGTTTGAAGTCTCGCCGCCAAGCTCTCCCATCCTCTCGTTCTCAAAGTCCGAAGAATGGGACCGGTGGACGACCGGCGCCGCGTACCACTTTCCGGCTCTTGCGTGGGATCCGCGGAACTATTCTGGCGCAGTCGTCATGGCTAACGGCGGTCCTGAGCGATACTCCCTGCCCGTCGTGACCATGCTGTCCACCGGACCCTTAGCCCGCTTTTCTCACGGCATCTGATCGCAGCCCAAACTGACGCCGCGGACAAGCTCGAAATGACTCGTGCGGATCCTCCGCGGGTGTCTCGGTCAGAAATTTGCGGCAAAATGGCTGCCGCATACCGTCGCTCCGAGCACCCGAAGGGTGAAAATGGGCCGTCCATACGCGCTTCTCCGGTCCGCTGCAAAAATGCGGAATTGCGCTTGTCCCCTGGGCTGAGACAAAGGGTTAAGACACTACTCGCCGTTCGCTGCAAAATCATTGACCGGCAAATCTCATTGATAGCAAACTGGAGACACCCGGTGAAACGGAGGCGGGCTCTGCTGGAGAGCAACCCGCCAAGGGATAGCCGGTGCGACTCATCGTGGACGATGAGCGGGGGCGCGACTCCGGTCGCGCCTCTGTA
>VFZY01000057.1 GCA_016870915.1 Acidobacteriota bacterium
GCTGTCCTCCGCAGGGGTCTTCGCTGCCTTCAAACCCCTATCGATATTGATGCGGACGAGCATCCAGGAGATTCGCACGCGCGGCTCAAAACGGAAATGTGGGTTAAGACCCACAGTGCAGTTCTCCTCGCCCCTTGTTCACGAGCGGCGAGAATTGAGACGCGGGCGGGCCCGATTCGCCGATGAGCGGGACCGTCAAAAGCGCAAAGCAAGGACAAAGCCGCTCCGGCGCGCTCCACCAGCCGATGCCCGCCGCTTGCCAACCTCTCAACGGGCCCTCCTCCAGCCAGGCCCGCGCTGCTGCAAAATGATCCACTCACGGCCAATTTCGGGCCGCTCGTGAACAAGATAGGTCCGCTCGCAATTCTTTTTTGGGATAACCGGGCGATGAGCGGTACAAACGAAAGGTGCGCGACTCCGCCCTTCGCACCGTACTCGTGGATGACGAGCCAATCGCTCGCCGGATCCTGGAGGAAGAACTCGCTGAGATCCCCGGTGTGGCGATTCTTGGCCAGGCTGACAACGGCAAGGCCGCCATCGAGATGATCAACGCGCACCGTCCGGATTTGGTGCTGCTCGACATTCAGATGCCGGGCTGCGACGGATTCGAAGTGGTTCGGCGATTGTCGCCGGTGCCTCCCGCCGTGATATTTGTCACCGCGTACGATCAGCACGCGCTGCGCGCGTTCGATGCCGGCGCCGCTGACTATCTGTTGAAGCCCATCCGGCAGGACCGTCTGCGCGCCGCGATCCAGAAGGCCCGGGCGGCCGTCAAGCATCCGGTCGACAACGCAGAGACCCTCGTCCGAACACTCGATGCCGCCGGTCCGGCCGGCCGTAAGCGCGTGGTTGGCAAGAAAGGCGACGAGTACTTCCTGCTCGATCTGGAAGAAGTGCTCGCGTTCCGCGCCGAGGGGGAGCTGGTGTGGATCATCACCAAGCTGAAGCGATACCTCGCCAATCACACCCTTCAGGAACTTGCCGGCCGCCTCGAAGGGGGGCAGTTCCGGCGTATCCATCGGAGCGCGCTCATCAACGTCGACCATGTGCGCAAGATGAGCACGCTCACCAGCCAGCGCTGGCTTGTCACAATGTCCAACGACATGGAACTGATCGTCAGCAAGCGCCAGGCTCATACGATTCGCGAAGTCTTGCACGCGTGATTCTAGTGGAGTGCCGGCCCGCGCGGATAGCTGACCGCGCGGGGCCTGCGCGCGGGAGGGTGGTGTCCACCCTCCTGCGTCCGGGCACGTTCGCCATCAAGCTGATTTTCTGACCCGCCCGGCGGTCCTTCCGGCCCGCTCACGGCATAAATGGGCCCGCCCGCGAAAAACCACGGGATTGACGGGCCGGGTTGAACTACCGTATCAAGGAGGATCGCCGCCGCATGCTAGAAGCCAACGCACTTTCAAAGTCCTACAACGGAACCACCGCCCTGCACCCTCTCGATCTCCGCATCGAGCCCGGAGAGATCTTCTGCCTCCTCGGCGCCAACGGCGCGGGCAAGACCACCACCATCAACTTGTTCCTGAACTTTATTCCGCCCTCCTCGGGCACGGCGAAGATCGGCGGACTCGATGTCGTCCAGCAACCGCTTGAGTCCAAGCGACTGCTCGCCTACATTCCCGAACAGGTGATGCTCTACAAGAACCTCACCGGCATCGAGAACCTCGAGTATTTCACCTCACTCGCCGGCGGCAGGCACAGCAAGGCCGAACTGATGGGCTTCCTCGAAGAGGCCGGCCTCGCCCGAACCGAAGCGGACAAGCGGGTCGGAGCCTATTCGAAAGGCATGCGCCAGAAAGTGGGCATCGCCATCGCCATCGCCAAGAAGGCCCGGGCGCTCTTGCTCGACGAACCGACGTCGGGGCTCGATCCCAAAGCCTCGAACGAATTCTCGGAACTCCTAAAGAAACTGAGCGGCTCCGGCGCGGCGATTCTCATGGCCACGCACGATCTGTTCCGCGCCAAGGAAACGGGTACGCGGGTGGGCATCATGAAGCACGGCCATCTCGTGGCCCGGTACTCAACCTCGGAACTCGGCCACGCCGATCTCGAGCGCATCTACCTAGAACACATGCACGACTGATCCAGGAGCATAACCATGGTCCTTCGCATCGCACAAAAAGAGATCACCGAGATGATTCGCGACGGCCGCTTCCGCGCCGCCGGAGCCATCATCTTCACGCTGCTTGCCGGAGCGCTGCTGCTCGGATGGCAGCACTACCGTGAGGTGAGCGCGCAGCATTCAGCCGCCCAACGCGCCACGCGCGAGCAATGGCTCGGCCAGGGCAAGAAGAATCCGCACTCGGCGGCGCACTACGGAATCTACGCGTTCAAGCCAAAGGTCCCGCTGACAATGGTCGATCGCGGCACTGACCCCTACACGGGCGTGGCAGTGTGGCTCGAAGCGCACAAACAGAACGAGTTCAAGTACCGGCCGGCCCAGGATGCCACTGCGGTACAGCGCTTTGGCGAACTCACCGGCGCCACGGTGCTGCAACTGCTGGTCCCGCTGCTCATCGTGCTGCTCGCGTTCAACGCATTCTCCGGCGAACGCGAACTCGGAACTCTTCGGCAACTGCTGAGCTTCGGCGTCAGCCAGCAGGATCTCGAGCGAGGCAAGGCGCTCGGCGTCGCGGCTGCCCTCGGACTTCTGCTGGTTCCCGCCGCCCTGATCGGCGTGGTGGCGCTCACAGCCGGCTCCGGCCAGACAGACATGATCGCGGCCATTCCGCGCATGGTCTGGATGACGCTGGGCTACCTGCTCTACTTCGGCGCGTTCGTGGGAGTTTCGCTCGCCGTCTCGGCCTGGGCCTCCTCCTCGCGCTCGTCGCTCATCATTCTCCTTGGATTCTGGATGTTCAACGGGCTCATCGCGCCGCGTGCCGCCTCCGACATCGCGAAAGCGGTGCGGCCCGCGCCCTCGGCTTTCCAGTTCGCGCGCGGAATCGAAAAGGCGATGCAAGGCGACGGACATGATTCGGCCTCGGAGCGCACCAAGCGGCTTGAACAGGGGCTGTTGAAGAAATACAACGTAGACAAAATCGAAGCGCTTCCCATCAACTTCATGGGCGCGCGCCTGCAGGACAGCGAGGACCACGGCAACGAAGTGTTCGACCAGGCCTACTCGCGCCTCTGGGCCGTCTTTGATGCGCAGGACGGCGTCCACCGGCTATTGAGCGCAGCGGCTCCCTCGCTCGCCGTGCGATCGGCGTCGATGGCCTTTGCCGGCGCCGACTTTCCGCAGCATGCCCACTTCGCCAAGGCCGCCGAAGAGTACCGCCGGTCGATCCAGCGCGTGATGAATGACGACCTCATGCGCAACGCCAGCAACACCGGCGTGTATCTTGCGGGCGGCGAGCTCTGGAACAAGGTGCAGCCGTTCGAATACACAGCCCCGGATGCGGGTTGGGTGTTGTCGCGGCAGGCGCCTTCGCTCACCATTCTGGCCTTGTGGTGCGCCGCCGCGGCGATGGCCGCGATGTGGACCGCCCGGCGGGTGCGGGTCTACCTGACATGATCCGAACCCTGATGAGGTATGACTGGCGCAATCTCAGCGCCGATCGTGCACCCCTTGCCGTCGCGGTGGTGCTCGGAGTCGCCATCGCCTATGGCGCGTTCAACGGATCGGAGTGGATTCGTTTTCAGAATCGCGCCATCTCCGAAGCGCTCGCCGAGGAGGGGGAACGCTTTGACCGGATTCGCAACGAGATCCCAAAGATCGAATCCGGCGAAAAGACAGTAAGTCCTTTCGCCGATCCCCGGCAGCCGCAGTCGTTCGGCCGCAACATGGGCACCCGCTACGCCGTGATGCCGCCGGCGCCATTGGGCGCCCTCGCAATCGGGCAGAGTGATCTCTATCCCTACTACTTCCGCGTCTCCACCAACAGCCGTGAGACGTTCCTGAACAACGACGAAGTCGAGAACCCGGTGCATCTGCTCACGGGCCGCTTCGATCTCGCGTTTGTACTCTTGTACCTCTACCCGCTCGTGATTCTCGCCTTCAGCTACAACCTCGTTTCGTCCGAGAAGGAATCCGGTACGCTCGCGCTGACGTTGTCGCAGCCCGTGTCGCTCCGTCGCCTGGTCATGGCGAAGGTATTGCTTCGAGCGGCGTTCGTGGCCGCGCTGGCGGTGCTGTTGTCCGCGGCCGGAGTGATCATCGGCGGCACGAATCTCGCTGCCGAAGGCGCATGGTCGCGTCTGTTGGTCTGGGCCGCCGTCACCGCCATGTACGGAGCGTTCTGGTTCGCCTTGGCCATTGCCGTGAATGCGTTGGGACGCGGATCGGCAACCAATGCGATGACGCTTGCGGGTGCGTGGCTGCTGTTTGTGATCGTGATCCCGTCGGTGCTCAACGTGGCGATCAAAGCGCTCTATCCCGTCCCGTCGCGGGTCGAGTTGATCCAGGCGATTCGCGTCGCCGGAGACGAGTCCACTCGTCAGGGCAGCAAGCTGCTGGCGCGCTACCTCGAGGATCATCCCGAATTGGCGCCGCCGTCGAAAGGACCCGGCGGACCGCCGGACTTCGGCACCCTGCTGGTGGCGGTCAACGAGGCCACTGAGCGCAAGGTGCAGCCCGTGCTCGCCGAGTTCGACGCTCAACTGGCCAACCAGCAGAGCATGGTCGACCGGCTTCGCTACCTTTCTCCGGCTATCGTGGCGCAGTCCGCCTTCAACGATCTCGCCGGATCAAGCGCGCACCGCTACAAGCACTTCCTCGCTGGAGTGGACGAATACCATCGCCAGTGGCGTGGCTTCTTCGTGCCGCGAATCCTGAGGAAGGAAAAACTCAACGCAAGCGACCTGGCTCGGTTGCCGGCCTTCACGTTTCGCGAGGAGCCAACCGCGGATGTGACTGGCAGAGCCGGCGTAGCGTTCGTCGGACTCCTAGTCGCTGTCGTCCTGGCCGGCATTCCCGCGGTCATGGCGCTGAGGCGTTACCCGGTTGCTGGCTGACCTTCGCCTCGCCGTCCGGTCGTTCGCGGGAACGCCTGTGTTCGCGCTTACGGCCATCCTCACAATGGCGCTCGGCATCGGAGCCAACACCGCAATCTTCAGCTTCGTCAATGCCCTGCTGCTGCGCCCCCTGCCATTCGCTGAGCCCGATCGCCTGATCCAGATCGACTCGGTCCGCGGAAACGAGCCCGGCAAGTTGACGCCGCGCGAATGGGAGGAACTCGATCGCGACACGGCTCTGTTCGAAGGCGCGGCGGCCTGGTATCCCAGCCAATACAACCTCAGCTACGAGGCACAGCCGGAAGTGCTCACCGCATGCATGACCACGGCGAACCTGTTCCGCGTTCTCGGCGTCCCGATTCTCCACGGCTCCAGTTGGAAAGAGGGCACCCATCGCGACCGCAATCCCGTGATGGTGCTGAGTCACGACTTGTGGAAGCGCCGGTTTGGCGGCGACCCTTCAATCGTTGGCAAGACCCTGCCCCTGGATTTTTCGAGCTATCAGGTGCTGGGCGTCGCCACGCCCGGTTTCGACTTCCCCGGAAAGATCGAAGTCTTTCGCGCCGCCCACCTCGGCAGCCCACAGAACTGGGACGTGCGGAGCGTATTCGTGGTGGCGCGTCTGAAACAGGGTGTCTCCATCGAACAGGCGCGCAGCCGCCTCGACGAGTTCGGGGCACGCATGGAACAGACCTATCCGGCGTCGAACCGCGGCATTCGTTTCCAGGCGCGCACCCTGCGCGATTCCTACAGCGGCGAAGTGCGCCCCTACGTGTTGCTGACACTGGGTCTGGTGGCAATGGTTCTGCTGATTGCCTGCGCGAACGTTGTGAATCTGCTGCTCTCGCGCGGCCTTGCGCGTAAGCGGGAGTTCGCGGTGCGCACGGCGCTGGGCGCCACGCGGGCACACATCGCGCGCCAACTTCTCGCCGAGGCGGCCGTGCTTGCCGCCGCCGGCGGCGCAGCCGGGCTCGGGTTCGCCTGGTGGTGGACCGGCGTCATACGGCAGTGGATGCGCGTCGAACTGCCGGCATGGATGAACATCGAACTCGACGGGCGCGTGCTGCTGTTCACCCTCTTCGCGACGCTCATCGCGGGGATGGCGGCGGGTATGCTCCCCGCTCTAGGCTTCTCAAAGACAGTGCTGGACGATGCGATGCGCGAAGGCAGCCGCGGCTCCTCGGGCGGACGGACCAGCGCCCGCGTTCGCGACATCCTGGTGACAGCCGAACTCGCGCTCGCGGTGATGCTGCTCGTCTTCTCGGGGCTCCTGCTCCAAAGCTTCTGGAAGGTCCGTGAAGCTGACACCGGCTTCGCAAGAACTCCCGCGCTGACGTTTCGAACCGACCCGCCGTGGGCCCGATACAACAAGGCCGAACAAACCGCGCTGTTCTATCGCCGCGCTGTCGAGGAGCTTGGCAGAATTCCGGGCGTCACCGCCGTGGCGGCCAATCACAGCCTGCCGCTCGCACTGAATCAGAACTACGGCAAGCCCGCCATTGCCGTCGAGGGCCAGAGCATCGACCAGCAACAACGCAACCCGTTCGTGAACGTTCAGATCGTGAGCACGGGCTACTTCGAAGCGATGGGGATCCCCCTGCGCGAAGGGCGCTCCTTCCAGGACTCCGACCGGCTGGAGACCACGCCCGTCGCCGTCATCAGCCGCCCGCTGGCGCACAGGGTGTTCGGCGATGCCAGCCCTGTTGGCCGGCGCGTGCAGCTTCCCGGTCAGCTCACCGCTTCGAATGAGACCAAGCCCGTGTGGCTCCAGATCGTGGGCGTGGCCGGGGGAGTTCGCAGCGACGGGCTCATCGCGGAGCCGAGCCTCGATATCTATCTCTCAAACCAACAGCAATTCGCGGGCGATACGTTCTTCGTTCTGCGGACAGCGCTCAACCCCGCCCCGCTGATGGGCGCCATCACACGCGCCATTCAGCAGGTGGACCGGGAGCAGCCGTTGTTCGATATCAAGCCCCTCAATCAACGCATCGACGACACCGTATGGCAGCGCCGCATGGCCGGTTCGCTGAGTCTGTGCTTCGGCGCGCTCGCGCTGATGCTGGCGGCCGTAGGCGCGTACGGGGTTCTCTCGTATCTCGTGTCGCGCCGCACCCGCGAGATCGGAATCCGTTTGGCGCTCGGCTCCACGCCGGGCGGCGTGTGGCGAATGGTGGTTCACGAAGGGCTCCTGCTCGCGGGCACGGGCGCTGCGGTCGGCGTGGGAATCGCGCTGGCGGCGGCCCGGCTCCTCGACCGCGTTCTCTACGGAGTCACCGCGTACGATCCCACCTCATACGCCATCGCCTTGGTGTCGACAATGCTGGTGGCATTCGCAGCCTTTGCGATTCCGGCTTGGCGCGCGTCGCGTACCAGCCCCATGGTGGCACTGCGAACGGAGTAGGTCATGACGTGGCTTCAACTGGCGATGGCCGCCGCCGCGCCACTGTGGGTTGCCCCTGAGGTCCACACAGACCGCTCCGTCACCTTTATTCTGGCCGCGCCCAAAGCCGGGTCGGTTCAGCTCTGGGGCGATTGGATGGCGGCCAACGAACCCCAGGCGATGAGGCGGGCTCCTGATGGCGGTTGGTCCATCACCGTGCCGCCACTCCGTCCCGGCGCGCACCTGTATTGCTTCTGGGTCGATGGAGTGCGCCTTGCCGATCCTCTGAATCGCCAGGTCAAGAACGGATACCCCGGCCTCAGCAGCATCCTGCGCATCCCCGAAGAACCTCTGCCGGCACCCCGCGGCGTCTCTCACGTGCACGTCTATCGCAATCGGGCAACCGGCCTCACCCGGCGTCTGCACGTCTACACCCCTGCCGGATACCGCCCCCGGCGCAAACCGTGGCCGGTTCTCTACCTGCTCCACGGCTCCTGGGATTCCGACCGCGATTGGCTCGAACTCGGGCAGGCAGGCGAGATGCTCGACCGGCTGATCGCGCAACAGCGCACGGTCCCCATGCTGTTGGTAATGCCCGACGGCCACCCGCATCCGTCGCTTGATGTTTCCACGCGCGCCCGCAATCTGGCCACTCTCGCGGACGAGATGCGCGATCACATCATGCCAATCGCTGAGCGGCACTATGGTGCGGCTCGCCAAGCGTCTCTCCGCGCCATTGCCGGAGCTTCCATGGGCGGCGCGCAGGCCCTGCACCTCGCCGGACAACGCCCCATGGATTTCGGTACCGTGGCCGGCTTCAGCGCTCCCGGCGACATTCCATCCGGACCGGCCCTGTCTCAAGCCTGGCCCGCACGCACGCCCGTCCGCGGCATTCCACGGTTCTGGCTCGCCTGCGGCCGCGATGACGAGTATCTCGGCCAAGCCAGGCAGACATTCGAGTTCCTGGAGCGGGCGGGCTACCGGGCCACCTGGAATCTCAGCGCCGGCGGGCACGGTTGGGCCGCTTGGCGGGAGCACCTGGAACAGCTCCTGAACAGCTCGGTAGCAACACCCAGTTCCGCTGGAACGCGCTTCTTGCCCGCTCACCGGAAAACCTTCGCCGTCTACGGGTTAATTCAACGAGAAACCGGCGGTGGTGCCTTATTCTGGAACCTCGCGCCATGCACATCAGCGAAGGCTTTCTGCCGCTCAGTCACGCAGCCGCTTGGACCCTCGCCTCCGCGCCGTTTCTCGCCTACGGCATCTCGAAGCTGAACGCCATGCGCGGCCACCGCTACCTGCTCGCCGCCTCCGCAGGATATCTCTTCACTCTCACCGCATTGAAGCTGCCTTCCTTAGCTGGCAGCAGTTCTCACCCAACGGGGGTCGCGCTGGGCACGGTGCTGGCCGGACCGGCGGTGATGCCCGCGCTCTCGCTGATCGTGCAGCTGTTTCAGGCGTTGCTTACCGCGCACGGCGGCCTCAGCACGCTGGGAGCAAACGTGGTCGCGCTCGGCGTGGCCGGGCCGTGGGCGACATGGCTGCTGTGGCGCCTTGCCTCTCGTTGCGGCCTCGGCGATAAACCAGCCATTGTCCTGGCCACGGCGTTCGGCTCGATGGCCACATACGCGTGCACGTCTTTTCAGCTCGCGCTGGCGCATCCTGAGCCCGGCGGAGGAGTTGCGGCGGCGTTCCTGAAGTTCGCCGCGGTCTTTGCAGTCACGCAGCTTCCCATTGCGGTGATCGAGTCGCTGTTCACCATCGTGGTGCTGCGGGCGATCATCAATTCGAGCGGCATTTGTGTTGCTGGATTGGAAGCGTGGGCACAGCGATGAGGAACGCACTCATTGGGCTGGCGGTTTGCGCCGTGATCGGCGTCATCGCGTGGAATCTGGCCTCGGCAACGGGACGCGTGGATGCGGACGAGCGCGTTTCCGCCATGCTGCCTCCGCCGTCGCGCGGAGCAATATGGAATCCCAGCGAGATGTTCCAGGCTCTCTCGTTCGGCGGTCAGGCGGCCTTGGGAGTGGCCATTTTCGGATTGGCGTTGACCAGTTTGCGGAGACGCGCCAGGTAATGCACGTTCACGCGCCCCTCGATCACATCGCGTTCTCCAATGCCTGGCGCACGCGCAGTCCCATCGACAAGATGACCTTCGGAGGCGGCCTGCTCCTGCTCGCCTCCGTATTGCCGGCGATGCCGTGGTCCGCCGCAATCTTCGCGGCAGCGGCCACGGCCACGCTGGCGGGTGCCCGAATCCCGGTTCGCGCCTGGGGCCGGTTCCTCGCGCCCCAGATCGGGTTTCTGTCGGCCGCTGCGCTACCGCTGATTTTGGGAGCCGGGTGGGAACGCGCCGCTGCCGTGTGGATGCGCGGTGTCGCGGCAGCCGCCTGCATGACTCTACTTGCGATGACAACTCCCGTTCCCGATCTCCTGTTGGCCGCGCGCCGGGCGCGTGTTCCCGCCGTGCTGGTCGAACTCGCGTTCCTCGTCTACCGTCTGATCGTTTCGATCTGGGAATTGTTCGAGCGTCTTCGCCTCGGGCTGGATCTGCGTCTGCGCGGCGGAAAACCGTCCCTGCACGCGGCGTCTCTTTCGGCGGGCAACTTGCTCACACGCAGCATCCAGAAGGCGCGTCGCGTCGAACGAGGCGCGTCGCTTCGCGGCCTGGAAGGCTTCCCGATGCTGACGCCTCGCGCCAGAACATCGCGGGCCTTTCTTGTTTCGGCGGTTGCGCTGCAGGCATCGCTGCTGGCCGCCGCCATTCTCTTCCGGAGCCGTTTCCCGTGGTGAACCGCCTTCCGATCGAGGCTCGCGGCGTTTCGTACGCCTACGCTCCCGGGCACTGGGCGGTGCGGAACGTGGATCTCGATGTGCCGGCGGGCGCCCGCATCGCGCTGCTCGGCGCCAACGGCGCGGGCAAGTCAACCCTGCTGCTACTGTTGAGCGGCGCTGAGCACGTCTGTCACGGCGAAATTCTATTGCATGGCTCGAGTGCCGAGCGTTCGCGCGAAGGACTGCGCCGTTGGCGGCGTGAGGTGGGACTGCTGCTTCAGGATCCCGAGGATCAGTTGCTTGCACCCACTGTGGAGCAAGACGTCGCGTTCGGTCCGCTGCGAGGTGGCGTGGAGGAACCGCGGGCGCGGCAACTCGTCGAGCGGGCATTGGCCGACATGGCGATTCCGCACTTGGCCACTCGGCCTGTGCATGAACTCAGCCTCGGCGAAAAAAAGCGAGTGGCGTTGGCCGGTCTGCTCGTGCAGGCGCCGGCGGTGTTGCTGCTCGACGAGCCGGCCGCTGGGCTCGATCCCGGAGGCGTGCGAGCGCTTCGCGAAATGCTCGACACGCTCGCGCGGGCGGGCACGGCGATCATCATGGCCACCCACGACGTTGACTTCGCCTACGAATGGGCCAGTGAGGTTTGCGTGCTCTTCCAGGGCGGCATCCTGGCGCGGGGCGAACCCGCCGAAATTCTGGCCGATCGCGAGATGCTCACTCACGCTTCCCTCGAGCCGCCGCTGCTGCTCGAAGCCGCGCTGGCGGTCGGCGGACCGTCGCCGTTCCCGCGTTCCCGCCCCGAATTCCGGGAGTGGGCCCGGCCAACCAGGAGAATCGCTCTATGAGCCGCGGACAATCCGCTCCGTTCACCACTCGCAAGACACTCGGCCAGGTGGTGGTCTGCCTCGGATGCTGCTGTGGCCGCACCGACAAGGGCCATCCCGCGGTTCCCGTGGATTGGCTCAAGGCCGAATGGAAGCGGCGCACGCTTCCGAAGAAGATCCACTTGAGCATCAGCGGATGCCTGGGCCCGTGCGACGCCTCCAATGTGGTGATGATCCTCTTTGGCACGCAGGCGGTCTTCCTCGGAGGCATCTCTGAGCAGGCACACTATCTGGCCTTGGCTGACTGGGCCTCGGCCTGCGAGCGCCGCGGAGAACTCGTTCCGCTGCTCCACTCACTGGAAAACTTTCGCATGCAACGTTTCGCCGGCGAGCAACTGCCGGCCGCCGTCGCATAGAACCAACAAGGAGAACCCGACATGAGTCCTGACATCGCACCCGATCGAATTCCGGTTACCGTGCTCACCGGATTTCTTGGTTCCGGAAAAACCACGCTGCTCAACCGCATCCTCACCGAGAATCACGGCAAGCGCATCGCCGTCATCGAGAACGAATTCGGTGAGGTTGGCGTCGACAACGAGTTGATCGTGAACGCCGAGGAAGAAATCTTCGAAATGAACAACGGCTGCATCTGCTGCACCGTTCGTGGAGACCTCATTCGCATCCTTGGCAATCTGATGAAGCGGCGCGACCGCTTCGATCACATCATGATCGAGACCACAGGGCTCGCCGACCCGGCGCCGGTGGCCCAGACCTTCTTCGTCGATGACGAAATGAAGGAGCGCATGGCGCTCGACGGCATCGTCACCCTGGTCGACACCAAGCACATCTGGCAGCACATCGACGATTCCGACGAGGCCAAGGAGCAGGTGGCCTTCGCTGACGTCATCCTCCTCAACAAGATCGATCTGGTGCCCCCCGGCGAAGTCGACAAGCTCGAAGCGCGAATCCGCGAAATGAACCCGGCCGCCCGCATCTATCGAACACGCGACGCGGCCATCGAGATGGATAGAATCCTCGGGCTCGGCGGCTTCAACCTCGATCGTGCTTTGCAGGTGGATCCGAAGTTCCTCGAACCGGAGTATCCGTTCGAATGGGGTGGCGTCTATGAACTGGCCACGGGAACCCATGAGTTCGTGATGCAGGACGGGCCGGACCCGATGATGAGCATCACGGTCATGCCCGTGAAGAGCGCGGACTATCAGGGGTTGGAAGGCGCTCAGATGGATGCCGTGCTCACGTTCTCGTCGCAGGAAAAGCCAGTCGAGCTCGGCGGCGCGATCAAGCCCGGACCCGATCTGCATCAACTGATCCTGCGCGGCGATGGCGAAAAGAGATTTCTTATCGAGGTTCCGGCGTCCGGCTCCTACGCACTCTTCACCGAACATCATCCCGATGAGTTCTCCGCGGCTCTGCATGGATCAGGCCCGCTGCAGGCGGTGGTGAGCAAACAGTACAAGCCCGACCATGAACACGATGAGGAAGTCTCCTCGGTCGGATTCAACGTCGCGGGCGATCTCGATCAGAGAAAGCTCAACAGTTGGCTGCGGGATCTGCTGATGAAGAAGGGCCCCGACATCTTCCGGATGAAGGGCGTGCTGAGCATCGCGGGCGAAACTTCACGATTCGTTTTCCAGGGCGTCCACATGCTGTTCGACGGCCGTCCGGATCGCGAATGGGGCAAGGAGCCGCGTCACAATTCCTTCATCTTCATCGGTCGCAATCTCGACCGCGCGGAGCTCACCGAGGGATTCATGAAATGCCTCGTACGCTAGGCCCTCCTCGGGTCAAGGTTCCCGACCTGCGCCAGGCTTGGGAAGCGGAGTTGGGCGACCACGTGGTGCAACTGGAGTGGTCGCCGGACGGCAACCTGCTCGCTGCGGCGCTCATCGGCGGACCGGTCTCCATCTTCGGCTCCGATGGCCGCTTCCTGCGTGAACTGCCAGGGCACTCGTTTGGAACACTCTCCATTTCGTGGAGCGCCGATAGCCGCCTGCTCGCAAGCGCGGGGCAGGACGGCTATGCCCGAATCTGGGACGCTGCAACCGGCGCTCCGCTCCACGAATTGAAATGCGGCGCCCAATGGGTGGAGCACGTCGCGTTTTCGCCCGTGAAGGACTATCTGCTCACCGGCGCCGGCCGATTCCTGAAGATGTGGAACAGCTCCGGACAGCACCTGCGCGATTTTCCCGATCACCCCAGCACCATCTCCGCCATTTCCTGGCAGCCGCGTGAACTGTTCTTCGCCACCGGCGCCTACGGCCAACTGGCGAACAATCACGCCGAGAAATCAGACTTCGGCAAGACGTTCGCCTGGAAGGGCTCCATCCTCGTCGTGAGGTGGAGCCCGGACGGCAACTATCTCGCCACCGGCAACCAGGATGCCAGCGTGCACTTCTGGTATCGCAAGACGGGGAAAGATCTCGAAATGACGGGATATCCGGCCAAGATCCGCGAACTGGCGTGGAACTACGAAAGCCGCTTCCTGGCCACGGGAGGTTCGCCCCTCGTCACCATCTGGGATTGTGGCGGAAAAGGACCGGCGGGCACCAGGCCGATTCAACTCGAGGCGCACAACCACTTCCTCAGCGCCTTGGCCTATCAGAACAAAGGTAGGCTGATCGCTTCGGGCTGCCAGGCCGGAGCCGTCCTCATATGGAACCACAGCCAGCCCCAACGGCCCCTGCGCGGATCGCAACTGGGGACAGCGATCACGCAGATTCGTTGGGCGCCGAACGATCACATGCTCGCCGCTTCGACAGAGGCGGGACTGGTGCGGGTGTTCCTGAGAGCGGAGAAAGAGTGATGGACCTTTTCGGTGGCGGACCCAAGCCGAACGCGGCGAAGATCGGGCAGGTCAAGGCGTGGGTTCAGGAGCGATTCATGCTGGCGGAAGATGCGGTGGTCATGGTGACCGAACTGCGCTGCACCGAGCCGGGATGCCCACCGCTCGAGACGGTGATCGCCGTGCTCGAAGGCCCCGGTTCGAAGCGCCAGTACAAGCTCCACAAGGGCGTCGCGGATGTGACCCTGGAAGACATCGCGGCAATCGGATGACCGCGGCGGGCGAACCTGAGGTCCTCTCCCCCTACTGGCTGAGCGGCGCGGAACTGATGCATCAGCAGTGCTGGTGCTGGGGGCAGGACATTCGGCGGCCGGATGGCAACCTGCTTCTCGAATACGGGTTCGAGCGGACGCGCCCTCCGGCTGAGATATCCGGCAGTTCCCGCTACCTGCTCGACCGCGACGGAACACGCATCGCGCTGTGGGGATTCGGCGTAGGGTACGAGGTCGAGGGCTGCGGCGGGATCTACGTGAACCGCTACTGCTTTGTGCCACGTTGGATGGGAGAGCTCGCTCCGATCGATTCGGTGTGGCGCGCGGAGGAACTGGCATTGCTTCGGCGTCCGTTCACGCGTCGCGAGATCCGCCGGAGCCGCCGTCTGCTGCAGTCGCTGATGCGCTGGATTGCGGGTTATGAGCACTGGGTCGAGGAGACCTGCGGTCCGCACTATCGTGCCGCGACACTCGTGACGTGGAATCGCACTTCGATCCCCGCCGCCCGGATGGCCATCGAGTGGAACCTGCTCGCGCGGCACGTCGAAGAGCCGCCGCCGTAGATCCGTCTGTACGCTCTCTGCTTCCTCTCTCCGTTATTGCGCGCTTTCAAAAGTCCTTGGGCCACGGGTAGTCGTTCCGTCCGGCCTCAGGATGAATCGGCCCTTGGGGCAGCGTCTTCTGCCAGGCGAGCAGGCGCGAGGACAGCCGGCGGACCACCTTCGGTTCGCTGCTCGCGCGGTTGTTCACCTCGCTGGGATCGCGCGGGATGTCGTAGAGCTCCACGCGGCTGCGGTCGGGATTCATCAGCAGCTTCCAATTCCCATCGCGAATAGCGAGCCTCGGCGCGTTGTTGAGAACACTGCCGTAGACTGGCTCGCGCCATTCCCACAGCAGCGGCCTGCGGCGCGCCGTTGGGGTGCCCATCAGCGCCGCCGATAAGTCCTCGCCGTCCAGCGCGGCCGGCGGTGACACACCCGTCAAACGGCACAGCGTGGGCAGGAAGTCGACGCCGCCGAAAATGGTGGACTGATCCACTTTGCCCTGGGGAATCTTGCCTGGCCACTGCACAAGGAACGGCAGCCGGATCCCGCCCTCGTACAAGCTGCGCTTCAGGCCCCGGAACGGCCCCGACGACGAAGCCTCGCCGTAGTGCGAAGTAAACGGAATAATCCCGTTTTCCGGTCCGTTGTCGCTTGAAAACACTACAACCGTGTTTTCGGTGAGACCGAGTTGGTCCAGCTTGTTCAGGATTCGTCCGACATGCTTGTCGAAGTCGGTCAGCACGGAATAGTAGACCTGCAGGGCGCCCTTGTGGGATCCCCAGCCCGGCGCCAGATGGGCATAAGGCGCCATCATCTCCTCGGTCGGATGAAGCGGTGAATGCGGATCGTACAGCCAGGCGTTGATGTAGAACGGCTCGCTCTTGTGACGCTCGATGAACTCGATCGTCCTGTCGGCGATCACCTCGCTCGACCGCACGCGCCCGCCGGGACCCTGAACGCACGAATCATACGAACCGATGCCGTAGCTGGCCGGCTTCGGACCGGCGCCGCGTTCCGGGCTGAGATGCCACTTGCCGAAATGCGCCGTCGCATATCCGGCGTTGCGGAGCAGGCTTGTGATCGTCGGCGTGGCTGGATCGAGCGCATCAGGCATCCCACGTTCCACGTTCAACTCGTGGCTGGCCAGATAGTCGTGAATGCCAAGACGATTGGGAAACTGCCCGGTCATCAGGCCACAGCGGCTCGCCGAGCAGACCGGCTGAGCCACGTAGTATTGCGTGAACCTCACGCCGCGTTGTGCCATCCGGTCGAGGTTTGGCATCTGCAGCTCGCCCCTCACCGTCCATCCGCCATAGGCTCGTTGCGAACGGTGGCCGTAGCTCGGCAGATCGCCCCAACCCATGTCGTCGGCCAGAATGAAGATGAAGTTCGGCCGCTCACCGGCCCCTGCAGCCCCAGCCGCGGCCAGCCCGCCCAACGAGGCTCGTAGCAAATCACGCCGGCTGATCATCGCAGCCCTCCCTGTTCCGAAATTCAACGGCTAAGCGGGTTAGCACTCCCCCATTTTCTCGCTAGCCCGGGGACCCGTAGAACGGGTCAAGGCAGGCAAGGAAACGGGGGCAGTGTAGATGCCATTCTCGCCGGGCAGCGCGATCCCCTGGAACTGGCCAAGTTGCGCGGCGAACGCATCAAAGCCAGTGAGGCCGTGATCGCCAAATCACTGGTGGGCGATTACCGGCACGAGCATCTGTTCACGCTGAAGCAGTCGCTGGAGGCTTATCGCAGTTATCAGGCGATGATCGAGGACTGCGACCGGGAGATCCGCTTACACCTGGGAGAACTTAAACCGCCCGGAACTCCGAATGCGGCAACCACGCCGGCGGATGATTCCTCGAAAAAGAAACAATCGGCCGAAGGCATCCTTCGGGCTGAGTTGCAACGTGTGTGGAGCGTGGACCTGACCAAAATCCCTGGAATTCGCAAGGGTATTGCGCAAACCCTGCTTGGGGAGATCGGGCCCGACTTCAGCAAGTTCCGAAGCGCCTCGGCGTTCGCCTCTTGGATGGGGTTATGCCCTGACAACGACATCAGCGGGGGAAAGGTGCTTTTCGTGGCGACGCGCAAGGTGAAGTGCCGCGCCGCACTGGCTCTACGCATGGCAGCCCAATCGCTGCATCACAGTAAAAGCGCCCTCGGTGATTTCTATCGCCGCATGCGAGCCAAACTCGGCGCGCCGAAAGCCATAACCGCGGCGGCGCATAAGCTCGCCCGCATCATCTTCCACCTGATCTCAACACGCCAGGAATTCGACGACTCCAAATTCGCTGCCGACCAACTGCAGTACCAGAAACGGCAGGAGGCCAAACTGCACGCCAAAGCAAAATCATTGGGCTATGCGCTCATCCCCATCGAAGTTGCAGGGGGAGTTCCTCAATAGCAGCGAACCTGATGGTGGTCGGCCAGGACTGGGGTGAACAGCCGTGCTTCGAGCGAAATGTGGGGCATGAGCCCCCGAACAACCGCACCAACCATACCCTGATGCGCCTGCTGGAGAGCATCGGAATTCGATTGGACGTTCCTTCCCGGCAGGATGACGGCGGCGGCGTCATTTTCTTGACGAACGCAATACTCTGCCTCAAGACCGGAGGAATGCAGGGGGCAACTCGCCAAGAATGGTTCGAGAACTGCGGTCGCCGCTTCTTGCGCCAACGATCGAACTGGTAGCCCCGCGCGTCTTGGTCACCCTGGGAGTATCGGCCTACCATTCAGTTTGCGAGGTCTACGACCTGGAACCGCGGCCGTTCGCGGAAGCCGTCAACGACGACCAGCCCTGCCACCTTCCAGGGGACACGTTGTACTTTCCCCGGTATCATTGTGGCTCGCGAATTCTGAACACGCACCGGCCGTTCGACAGGCAAGTACTCGATTGGCGAGCTGTTGGTGAGGCTCTTCGTGCAGCGCCGATCCCTGGGTAGCGTTGTTACGCCCGATAGATTTGTCCCCGCTCCAGTACCCCAGCGAGAACGACCGTCCCCTCTGGATGCACCCCCGGAGGCCTCATCGCCACCGACAGCTCGGACATCGAGTGGTTGCTTCGCTCAGGCGCTTTCAAGGCACCGGGATGCCCTCCAGGAACGAGCCTACCCCCCTCAATACCCCCCCCCCGGGGGTCATCTGGCGGGTTCAGTGACGTGACCGTTCCATGACGTCACTGGAACGGGGGCTGATTGGAGGGAGTTTGCCGCGGGCTTACCGCAGCGTGCGGGCCACGGACTCAAGCCGCCAGGGCGTGCCGCGGCGCGTCCGGAGGCCTCTCTCGTTGAGTTGCGCGGCGATTCCCCGCAGGCTGCAACCCTGCCCGCGAAGGTCCCGTATCGCTGCCAGGCATTCCTGCTCTTCCGGTGCCGGCTCAACGTGCGCGCCGTCGGCCGCCAGGCGGTAGCCGAACTCGATGTCCTCCAGGTGGTACCCTTGCACCGTTTGAGGGCACGGCAAACTGCGCGTGTGCGCGAGTTGAACCCGCGCTGGGGACGCCGGTGAGTCCCCAGTTCAAGAACCACTGGGGACCAACTGGGGAGCGCCAAAGGCCTGTGGGTATTGACGATCCCCGGTCTCCCCACTGTCCCCAGTGCAGTGATCCCACAGTTCCGCCTCATACCAGGTGACCTGCACCGGGCTGGTATGGCAGCGACTCCACGTTCGCGGCCCGGATCAAGTCTCAGAGTGCCAACCACCGCACCGTCCAATCTGAACAGGCGCGGCCAGTTCAATTCTGGTCGTAAAGGTTGGGTGGATAGACCTGATTCACTTGGAGTCAATTTCGGACGTTGCCCTCCCGAGAATCCCGACTGTAGCATTCTGGGTCCCATTTGATCGAAGCCAGCCAGACCTCGGCTCGGGTGGTTTCACTGTGCCCATTTTTGTGCCCACCCTGTGCATAGAACCGTTGCTCACCGTTGCGCCCGTCCCAGGTTCCGACCGGCGTAAGCGATTGAAATGTAACAACCTTTGGGAATCTTGCGCAACCGTTCTCAATCTGGATAAGTTATTGATTCATAGAGGGTTCATGGTTCGGGACCAGGAGGTCGGAGGTTCGAATCCTCTCGCCCCGACCATTTAACTTCAATCCCGTCCTAATCATGGGGAGGCCTCACGTGGCCTCCCCTTTCTCGTCTCGGCCGCCGCATCGTGCAAGTGCGAACGCGTGTCGATTGCCGACAGTACACCCGCGAAGTACAAGGCGATTCGCGTTCGCCTGCGGCGCCTACCGAAGACCCGACGCGCTGACGATACCTTCGCCTTCGCGGATCTTCACCAGCCGATTGGCGCCGACGTTCCGGAACGTGTCGGTCCTGCCGGTAGGCCAGCGGACCTCCACCGTATCGGCCTTTTCAGCACGGCCCAGGCCGAAGTGCAGCCTCAGATCGTTCACCGAATAGTAGCTGCTCTGGCTTTGTACCTCCTGGGCCTGAACGCGTGAACCTCCGCCGCTACGCACGCGCACGCGAGCGCCGATGGCAGTCCGGTTGGAGACGGTGCCCACCAGCTTGACCTTGAGCCAGTTGTTCGTGGAGTTGGAATCCGCGCGGATCAGCGAAGGCGGCTCGTTCATGTTCATCACCAGGATGTCCATGTCGCCATCGTTGTCGAAGTCGCCGAACGCGCAGCCGCGGCTGGAGTGGCGCGCGCTGAGCCCGGGACCGCAGGAAGCGGTGATGTGGTCGAACTTCCCGTTGCCGAGGTTGCGGAACAGAATGCGCGGACCCCGATAAGGGTAGTCGGGATTGGCCCGGTCCAACTCCGGGTACAGGTGGCCGGTCACGTAGAACAGATCCGGCCAGGTGTCGTTGTCGAAGTCCACCAGCCCGGCGCCCCATTGGACGTAATTGGTCACCACATGCAACCCTGCCGCCATGGAGCGTTCCGAAAAGTAGCCTTTCCCTTCGCTCTTATAGAGGGCAGGCATGTCGTCGGCAAACAGAGTCTTCACGATGTCGGGCAGGCCGTCGCCATCCGTGTCGGCAAACGCCAGGCCCATGCCCGATTGCTCGCGGCCGTCCTCGCTGTACGCCACGCCGCGTTCGACGGCCACATCGGTGAACGTGCCGTTGCCGTTGTTGCGGTAGAGGATGCTGGGCGTGGAATCACAAGCCACGTAGATGTCGGTGAGGCCATCGTCGTTGAAGTCGGTGACCGCCGCGGTCATGCCGTAGTAGCCGCTTGGTTTGAGGATTCCCGCCGGACGGCTGACTTCGGTGAATGTGCCGTCGCCGTTGTTGTGGTACAGGATGTTGCGGGCGCCCTTGAGACCGCGCGGTCCACAGAACACGGGAACGCCCTTCCAGGTGCAGTGGATGCCTTGACCAGGCAGCGGCAGCGAGGCAAGGTCGATATCGAGGTACGTGGCAACAAACAGGTCGAGCCTGCCGTCGCGATCGTAGTCAACGAAAGTGCATCCGGAGTGCCAGCCCTTCGGGTCGCCTCCGACGCCCGCCCGCGCGGTCACGTCGGTGAAAGTGCCATCGCCGTTGTTTCGGTAAAGGACGTTGGTGCCCCAGTACGTGATGAACAGATCGTCGAAACCGTCGTTGTCGAAGTCGCCGATGCAAACCGCTTGCGCCCAGCCGGAGCGCGCCAGCCCGGCCTGGCGGGTGACGTCAGTGAACGTTCCGTCCCGGTTGTTGCGGTACAGGTGATTGGTGGGTTCCTGGCCTTTCGGGAACCCCTCAAGGCGCGATCCGTTCAACACCAGAATGTCGAGCCAGCCATCGTGGTCGTAGTCATAAAAGGCCACGCCGCACCCGTTGGCCTCCACGATGTACTTAACCTTGTCGATGCCCCCGTAGTGGACCACGTCACGCAGCCCTGCCTGCCGTGCAACGTCGACAAACCGGACCCCGTAAGGATCGGGTGGCAAAGGCAGCGCGCGGTCCCCGGACGCAGCCGCCGCGCCGCCGAGCGCGCCAAGAAAACGGCGGCGGCTCGTCATTGCGCCTGCCCCGTCGCCGATGCCGTTTCTCGCAGCTTGCGCGTACGTTCCAGCAGCAGTTGCCGCGCGCTCTCTTCGTTCTTCTGGAAGAGACGGTTCTCACGCTCGGCCAGGTCCGGCCTTCCGATCTTGCGGTACAGCCGGGCAAGTACATAACGCAGCCGGTTCATGGAGGGGTCGAGTTCGAGCGCCCGCGCATAGGCGGCGATGGCCTTCGGGACGTCGCCGGTCAATTCCAGACCACGCCCGAGGTCGGCATGGGCGTCCGGGTCGGCCGGGTCGTTCTTCAGCGCTTCTTCGATGAAGGGAATGCCCTTGTCCGGCTGACGAAGGCCGATGTGAATGCGTCCGATGCGGATTCTGGCGGCGGTGGAAAGCGGATTCAGTTCCAGTTCCTTCTGGCACAGCGCCAGCGCTTCCTGAAAGTTGGAGTTGGACACGTGGAAGTCGGCCAGCGCGATGCGGATTTCGGGCAGGCCAGGGTCGGCCTCCAGGGCGGCTTTGTACTCGTCGAGAGCTTCCCGTTTGCCCTGCGCGTCGAGATTGCGTGCCCGGGCAAAACGGGTCCAGGCCGAACTCGGGTGTTCGTCGGTAAGACGCTGGAAACTCTGGAATGACAGCAGCCGGCAGATCTCCCAGCGCAGCAGCAGCACCGGCGCGGATGCGGCCGACGAAGGAAGCACCTTGATGCGGGCGGCGACCGCCTCCGCTTGAACCGCGTCGTCCCCCAGCAGCAGGACCGAGGCCAGCAGATAGTCGCGGAGCCAGTCGCCGGCAGGCGGACGAAGCGTCTCCAGCACCTTGGCGGCCTCTGACCAGCGCGAAGCGGCGATCAGCGCGGCGGCCTGCTTCCACATCTCGCCCGCGGCGCCGGCGGCGGCAATGCGCCGGGTCAACTCCCTGTTGATCGCGGCATTGAACTGAGGCGCGGGGGGCAAGGGGGCGGCGACGGGCGGAAGACTCGCCAGTTCGGCGAGGTAGTCCACTTTGATACCGACGTCTGCCAGTTCGCGGCGCGGCAGTTCGCGCCTGTCCAGTGACACGCCGGCTTCGGAGGGCAGCAGGCGGCGGTAGCGGTCAAAGGCGAGTTCGGCGGCCGCATCCAGCCCCAGGACCGCCAACCAGCGGGCCAGCGGAAGAAACAAGGATGCGTTCAGCGGGTCGAGTTTCGCTGCTTCCAGATACTCCTTGGCCGCCACTTGATAGAACTGCTGTGCGTCCACGATTCTGGCGAGCATGGTGTGCTCATAGGTGGACTCAGGGAATCGTCTCGACATCTCGTTCCCTAGCTGTTCGGACAGGCGCAGATAGCAAATGCCGAGCAGGTGAAGAAAGTAGTCGGGATTGGTGGACAATGGCAACGCAAAGCGGAAGTATGGCGCTGCCTCCTGGTAACGGCGCAGCGCATGCAGGGCGAGACCCGAGTACATCGAGCTTTCCTGCGACGGCTTCGCTTGATGGGCGAATCGCAAATGTGGCAGCGCACGATCGGGCTTCCCGGCCAGCACATAGGAGGCGCCCAGAAACAAACGGGAGCCGGCCATCGCCGGGCGCAGCTTGATCCCGCGCTCAAAAGTGGCGATCGCCTCGATGTAACGCCGGTCGAGAAACTGCACCAGGCCCAGGTTCTGATAGACCTCCGGAATCGCGTCCGGGTACTTCCGCAGGATGGCGCTGTAGTTCTCGATGGCCACCGCGAAGTTACCGGCCACTTCAGCCTGCTTGGCGGCCTCGAACTTCTCTGAAATGAACTCCTCGGCTGCCGTGGACAGCGCACCGGGCTGAGCGGCGAGCGGCGCCCACGTCCACAGCACCAGCATCAGGGTGCGTGCGGTCATCGCCGGCCCTTCGTGCCTCGCCCGCGGGCCGTCACCCGGATGTAGTGATCGGTGAAGCGGGAGTGCAGCATCACCTGCTCGCTGGGCATGTGGCAGGAGGCGCAATTGCGCGTGGCCGTCGGGCACGTGCGGCGCGGCTTGGAGTGGCATGACAGGCATGCGCGGTCATTGTCAGCGGCCACCGTGGATACGTTGGCATGAGGATCGTGGCAGCGGCTGCAGGCAAGGCCTTCGGTGGACTCGTTGTAGCAGCGGCTGAGCACCAGGCGCTGCGAAGGGAATCGCACAGTGTTCGGATCACGCTCGATGCGCGCCAGCAGCGCCACGTCGGTGTCCGCGGGCGTGCGTCCGTGGCACACGCCGCACATGCTCACCTGAGAGGCTGCGTCCAGCCGGCCCGGATGGAGAATCCGCCGTTGCCCCGCGGCCGCGGGTGGGTTTCCGGCACTGCCCATCAGGCGGACGTGCTCGGCGCCGGGACCATGGCAGCGCTCGCAGCGGATCCCCATCTCGTCGCGCGCCGGCGCCGGTTGTCCGGGCGTGTATCCGGTGGTGTGGCACCCGAAACAATCCTGCGCTTCCTTTTCGGTCAGAGTGCGTCCAAGGCTTTCGGCGAAGGAACGCGGTTCGCGCTGGCCGGCGCCGGTGGTGACGCCGAAGCCACCGTTCGAGTACCAGCTCAGCCGGCTTTCCACCATCGCGCCGCCGGATTGTGCACGGCCCAGCGGCGTGATTCCCTTCTTGCCGCTGCCGAAAGCCCACTCAAGGACCAGCGATTGGCGGTCGCCGTCTTTTTCGGTCTTGAGCACGGCACCGGGTTCCAGGGTAAGCGCGGCGCCGGAAGAACGGTCGTGATGCGAGTACGGAAGGCCCTGATGGAACTCCGCGATTTCGGCCGGCGGACGCAATGACCGGGCGTGGTTGCTCACTTCCTGGCGGCGGTACAAGTCCGCGTGGCAACCCGCGCAACTCCGCGAACCGGCCCACGCCGATGTTTGCGGCCACGGGCGTTCCGGCGTCCATTCGGCCGCAGGCTGCGCAAACAGAAGCAGCGGCCAGGCGGCCAGCGCGGCAAAATGCAGGGAAGGATTCAAGGTTCCACAATCCCCCGGCCTTCCACCACGGTCAGGAACTGGCCCGCCTTCACTCCGCCGATCACGTCCCTGGATCCGGCGTACGGCCACTGGATCTCGATGCGGTCCGCGGCGGTCGCCGGTCCCAGACCGAAGTGCAGGCGCAGGTCGCTTTGCGAAAGAAACGACGACCCGGACCGGACCTCCTGAACCTGCGACCTCCCTCCGGCGGAGACGGTGACCCTTGCTCCAATCGCGCTTCGATTCGACTTGACGCCCACCAGACGCAGCGAAAGGAAGTTGGCCGTACCGGCTGCCGCTGCTCCGCTGTTGCGAAGCAGGCTCGGCGGTTCGTTCATGTTGTTGAGGAACAGATCGACGAAGCCGTCATTGTCGAAGTCGCCGGCCGCCAGTCCACGGCCGGCATGGCGCGCCAACACCGCGGGACCACCCTGTGCACTCACATCTTCGAATCGCTTGCCGTCCACGTTGCGGTAGAGGATAGACCGCTGCCGGTACGGTTGATCCGGAAGGCGGGCTTCCAGTTCCGGATAGACATGGCCGTTCACCATGAATATGTCGGGGCGCCTGTCGTTGTCGAAGTCGAAAAACACCGTGCCCCAGCCCATGAACATGGTGTTGCGGCCGGCGCCGGAGGAATGCACCATGTCTTCGAACGCGCCGTCGCCCAGGTTGCGGTAAATATTCGGTGTGTCATCAATGAAGTTCGTCTTGACGATGTCAAGGTGGCCGTCGCCGTCCATGTCGCCCGCCGCTGAGCCCATGCCTGCCTGTTCGCGGCCGTCTTCCCGATAGGCCGCGCCGGCTTCCACGGCGACATCGGTGAACGTGCCGTTGCGGTTGTTGCGGTAGAGGATGCTGGCCTTGGAATCCACGGCCACGTAAATGTCGGTCCATCCATCGCGGTCGAAATCGAGCGGGGTTACAGAGAGCGAGTAGCGGTCCTTCACGGCGGCGATGCCGGAAGACTCGGATACTTCGCGGAAGCGCCCGTTTCCTTCGTTGTGAAACAACTGGTTGGTTTCGCCGGGCAGCCCCATGGGGCCGCACAACACGTCCACGCCTTTCCACTTGCAGTTGGGCGACGTGCCGGGCAATGGAATCGCGGCCTTATCGAACACGATGTAGTTGGCGATGAACAGGTCGAGCCGCCCGTCGCGATCATAGTCAACGAAGGCGCAACCGGTGGACCAGCGCATCGTGCGAGGCAGCCCGGCCTGCGTGGCAACTTCCTGGAAGCGGCCCTCCGGCGAGTTTCTGTAGAGCCGGTTGCCGCCATAGTAGGTCACCAGAAGATCGGTGTATCCGTCGTTGTCATAGTCTCCGGCGCAAACGCCCTGACCCCAGCCGGATCCATCCAACCCGGCCTGACGCGTCACATCCGCGAACGAGCCATCTCCCCTGTTGCGGTACAGACGGTGCGTGGGCGTTTGACCGTTTGCGAACCCCTCCAACCGGCTGGCGGTGACGAAGAAAGCGTCGAGCAGCCCGTCGTTGTTGTAGTCGATCAGCGCGACTCCGTTGCCGATGCTCTCAAGGATGTACTTCTTGTTCGTGTCGCTGCCGCAGAAGGACACGCCCGTGAGGCCCGCCTTCGCCGCTACGTCTACGAAGAGCGCTCGCGACTCACCGGAGGCGGCGGCAACAATGGCTAGCGCCGCCGCGGACGCCCATTGAACGCTGCGGGCAAACGTCACCACTCCATTCTGAACTTTAATCGAACGGTGCGGGGGCCAAACGGCTGTGAGGGGATAATCTCGCCGAAGTTCGGCGCAGTGACCGGTTGGCCGTTCCCGCTGCTCTCCCAGGTATGCCGGTTGAGCAGATTGAAGGCTTCGGCCCCGAAGCGGAACCGGAGCGATTCGCGAATGGTGAACGACTTGAAGATCGTCAGCGTCTCATCCATCCGGCCGCACTGCCGCGCTCTCGGGTCGATGCGCGGAGTATTGCCGATCGCATAATCCCCCGAAGGAATGAACGCCAGGGGCCGGCCGGTGCGGGCTGCCTGGGCGGCGTTGCCGGCGTTATAGATGTAGTTCCGCGCGGGGTTGCCGAACTCGATGTCGCGGCATGCGATGTTGCTCCGTGTGGGCACGCCGGCGGCGCGGTTGGCTCGCGTTGCAATGGTCGGGATACCCGTATTGAACGAGCCGGCAAAGGCGGCCGGCCAACCTGATTGGTACTGCTGGATGCCGGTGACATTCCAACCGCCCAGGGCCAGGTCCGCCATTCGCCCCTTGTTGAGGAACTTCTTGCCTTTGCCGAACGGCAGGTCATACGAGTAACTCAGCACCAGCCTCTGCGGAATGTCGAAGCGATAGAGTCCCTTGTCCAGTTTGCGGTTGTTCGGAATGGTCGGGAAGGCGCCGAACGCGCCGGGGGCCCACTGGCTGTCGGTGATAAACTTCGAGGCCGTATAGTTCGCCAGGAAGGACAGGCCGCCGGAAAAGCGTTTTTGGGCTTTGATCATCAACGCATGATAGGTGCTCGACGTGCCGTTGGTGGCGTTCTCCGCCACGCTCTGGTACTGCGGGAAGGGCCTCAGAGCCTGGAACAGAGGCAGTCTCTGATTGAAGCTCGGATAGGGAAGGGCGAATCCCCGTGCTTGCACGCTTGGGTCATTGAACGGCAGGTCGAGCAGAGGACCCAGGTTCCAATACTGCTCGGGAAGGAAGTTCAGTTCCAGCCGGTCTGTACCGTTCTTCATGTTGTTGGCGACGTAGGCGACATCGAGCAACAGACCACGGGGCAGTTCGCGTTGAATACTCAGGCTCCACATGTACGAGGAAGGCGCGCGAGCCACGCCGTTGGGGTCCTGAGCCTGCATCAGCTGTCCGTTCCGAAAACTCGGATCGGTATTGGGGACTGTGCCCAGCACGTTCTGCGGGAACGGCTGATCCCAGTTGTAGTAGAGCCCGAAGCGGTTCTCCGGAATCAACGGCTCGCCGGAGGCCTGGAAGCCGGTGCGCTCGGCGAAGTTGACGTTCGTGTTTTGGATGCCGTGATAGAGAATCCCGGCGAACGCACGGACGACCGTCTTCTGGTCATACTGATAGGCCAGTCCCAAACGAGGGCCGAAATTCTTGTAGTGGGTTCTGCCCGAGGAATTGGATCCCGTGCGGCCGGGTCCAATGCCGTGATAGACAATCGCGCCAGGACGGCCGCCTGCTTCCGGATTCCGCGTGTTGATGTCGAACCGGGAGAACTGCCCGTTTACCTCGTAGTAGGGCCTGTTGACGTCCCAGCGCAGTCCCAGGTTCAAGGTCAGCCGGCGGCTGACACGCCAGTCATCTTGCAGAAATCCGGCGAAGTAAGCCTGGCGCAGGCCGAGGATGACGGGCGAGGCGGCGTGGGCCACCTTCGGAAGGCCGAGGTAGAAGTCGGCCCAGGAGTTGCCACCCGTGTTGTCGGTCTGCGATGTCGCGTTCTGTCCGACTGGCGACACCGATGGGCGCGGATTGAGTCCCCCGAAATTGAAGGCTCCCGCGGCGTTGGTCACCGTTTCGGACCGGCTGTTGTTGTTGACGTTGAACTTCAGGTATTCGACGCCCCATTTGAAGGTGTGCGCGCTGCGCGCGTAGACCATCGAGTAGTTGATGGTGGTGTTGGTTGTCGCGGTGAAATTGGCCAGATTGAAGCACAGATTGAACGTGCCTTCCTGGGCGCGATTGATCTCGATACGCGGGCAATTGCCGTCGAACATGCCGGTCAACCCGGCGGTGGCGCCTAAATTCTGGCCGTAGTTGCGGGACTGGACGGAGGCCACCGACCGCGTTACTCCAACCAGTAGCTGATGAGAAAGCGCGGCGCTGAAGTTTCTGCTCCAGTCAAGACGGTAGCGATTGAAATCCTGAGTATTGGCGTTGCCGAACGTCGCGCCCAGAACATCCGAGGTAAGGCTCTTCGGGCGGCTGGCCTGAATGTAGCCGCTGATCCGGTCCTGGGCGCTAATGTACTGGTCGCCCTTGACGGCCAGCAGCCACTGGGTGCTGGATTGTGGCGGAAGCGACCCGACGAAGTTGTTGATGGAGCCAGGCCGGGTAGGCGTGGGAATGCGGTCGAGAAAGAACCTGGAGACTCTGCTCAAGCGAGTCTGCGGAATCTGATTTCCAGGGAACTGCATCGATCGAACGTTGCCTGCGGCGTCGCGCGTCTGGTTCCGCACGTCGTAGATGGGCAGCACGTCGGAAGCCGAGAAGTCTCCGCGCCGCATCGCTTCGGTGGCCACCGTGGTAATGCCGGTTGCGCCGCCGGCGGACGCCGTGCGGATATCGGAGTAGTCAACGAAGAAGAACGTCCGGTTGCGGCCGTTGTAGAGCTTGGGAATCCAGACCGGCCCGCCGGCGGCCACCCCGTAGTAATGCCCCGATCCCGTTGGCCTTCTGGCCGCCTGCCAAGGCCGCGCATTGTACTTCTGGTTGTCGTAGTATTCGTACGCCGCGCCATGGAAGTCGTTGGTCCCCGAACGCGTGGCGAACGAAATCGTCGGGCCGCCGGTTCGTCCGTATTCGGCGGGCACGGAATTGAGCATCGCCTTGAACTCGCCGATCATCTCGACGGAAGGCAGCGCGGGGTTGCCGAAGTCGCCTTGCGAGGTAATGGCCACATCCGGCGACTGCCCGTCGAGCAGGATGTTGTTGGAGCCATAGCGGCCGCCCGCCAGAGTCGTCTGGTTGGAAGGCTGGAAGCCGGGCACCGTCTGGAGGTAGGCGAGTGGATTGCGCCGGTTGACCACGGGCAGGTCATCTTTCAGCTTCTGCTCGACGTTGGCGCCCACCGACGACGTGGTGGTTTCCAGAATGACTGGGCTTGCCTGCACCTGCACCTCCTGAGCCTGCGACTCGACGCTGAGCGTGACGTTCACGGTCGACGTCGTCGCGGTGGCCACGCCGACGCCGGTGATCGAGTAGGTCTGGAAGCCGGCCGCGTTCACTTTGATCGTGTACTGGCCATAAGGCAAATAGAGAACACTGTAGTAGCCGGTCTGGTTGCTGGATGCCTCGAACTTGGCGTTGGTTTCGGCGTTGAGAACCTCCACCTTGGCATCGGGAACCACTGCGCCGGTGGCGTCAGTGATCGTGCCGACGATCGTTCCGCGCTGGGTCTGAGCGAAGAGGCAAAGCGGGAACGCCAACAGCGCGCCGAGCCTGAATCGAGATAGCATACGGGACCTCCCTGGACCGTCAAGAACCCACAGTCTGTATCATCCGGAACTTCCGTTTTGGCTCCAGGACACAAGACAGTATACTATACACCCGCTCGAAGTTTCGGCAAGTGTATCCATCCGGGAGGAATTGGCACCCGGCGCTGCGTTGACCTCGCGGCTGCAATGGTTCGAGACCGAAGTGCGACGCCGCTTCCACCAGGCCGGAGAGATATGAACGAGGATTGCCGGTTCATGCCAGAACGCTGCTCGCCGTCAAGGGTTCGCTCCGCCGCACCCAAACCGGCACGCCCTCGACGGCTCCGCTCCGTTCCAGCGTCAACACTCACCGATTGGCCCCGGCAAAAAACAAGCGCCGCCTTCCCGCGGGCCGCGGAAAAGACGGCGCTGTTCAAACCGCGATCAGAAAGTCAACCGGCCGTTCAACTGCACCACTCGAGCGCCCGCGTTGGTCAAGCGGCCGAAGTTCGCGGCTGCAATGTTCGTCGAGACGCCTCCCAGATTGGTGTGATTCGTCGCGTTGAACATCTCGGCGCGGAACTGGAACCGGAAGCGCTCGGAGAACGCGAAGTTCTTCGCCAAACCGAGATCGATGCTCACCGAGCCCGGTCCGCGCAGCGCCATTCTACCGATCGTGCCCGGCCGGGCCGGTGCGCCGCTGGCGGGAACAAGAGGCACACGGGCGAAGGCGGCTGTGTTCAGGTATTGCAGCGTCTGGCGATAGTTGCTGTTGATCGCCTGGCCTCCGATGTAATCCGGACGGCTGCCGGGGAGCGACGTGGGTTGAGAAACGTTGAATGCGCTGCCCGTGTTCCCCGTGAAGATTCCGCTGAACTGCCAGCCGCCCAGCGCCAGCGTGGCGGCCCGGCCGCTGGCGCCGGTCAGGCGCATCAATGGCAACTCGTACAGGAAATCCGTGACGAACCGGTGCCGCTGATCGTAGGGCGTCGGTCCCAGTTCCGCTCGCAGGTTATTGATGTCCTGCGGCCTCTGGTCCGGAAGCAACAGGTCTCCGTCGCCGTAGCTCAAATTGTTCGCGTACGTGTAATGGACGTTGAACAGGAAGTCGCGAGACAACCGCTTGCGCAGCGAAGTCTGCCAGGAATGGTAGCGGCTGGAGTCCGACGTGTCGTAGAAGCGGTTCTGGCCGAATGCCGGATTGCGCTGGCCCGTGACGCGATCGACCTGGTTGAAGTCGCGAACGTAGTTCAGCTTGACGCCTCGGGATGCGACGTAGGCGGTCTCAATCATCAGGTCGCTCGAAAGCTGCCGCTGGACGCTCAGGTTCCACTGCATGCTGTACGGATTGGGGAAATTGGTATTGATGCTGGTGTTGGACCATGGCGCGTTGGGATTCCGCACGAACTGCAACGAGTTCGCGTTCGTGATCGGATAGCGAAGACCGAGCCGCTCGATGTCGGCGCGAGTGAAGATACCGGACCCTCGGTTGGCGGCCAGCGCCCCACCAACAACAACTTCATGATCGAGGGCGTCGACAACAACAACCGCTCCGTCACCGGCCCCATCGTCAATATCTCGAACGAAGCCGTCGCCGAGTTCAGCCTCCAGCAGAACCAGTTCGCGCCCGAGTTCGGACACTCCACCGGCGGACAATTCAATACCGTCATCCGCAGCGGCGCGAATGCGCTGCACGGCTCGGCTTATGAATATTTTCAGAACCGCAACTTGAACGCCCTCGACGAATCCTTCAAGCGCCAGGGTGTCTCCCAGCGTCCCCGCTACGACCAGAACCGCTTCGGCGGCACCGTCGGCGGACCCGCCATCAAGAACAAGTGGTTCTACTTCGGCAACCTCGAATACAACCCGCTTGGCCAGGCGGCCACCGCCGGCGGCGCCGCGTTCGCGCCCACCGAAGCCGGCATCGCGCGCATCGCCACCCTGCCCGGTGTGAGCCGTTCGAACCTCGAAAACTATCGCCGTTTCGTGACTGCCCCCACCACGCAGGCGGGCACGCGCACCACGACGGTGCTCGGCCAGCAGATCCCCCTCGGTGTGTTGACCCTCAATGCGCCCCCTCCGTGCCAACATAGCTGAGACAACTCCCCTGGCCTTAATTACTGAGCAGGGCGAGAATAGGAATCAGCGTGAATTCTCAGACTCGCAACAAGAACGGGCTCCCTC
>VFZY01000058.1 GCA_016870915.1 Acidobacteriota bacterium
ACCGCGCGGCGGTGTTGCCGGGGCAGTGCGCCCCAAAAATTCCCTTTTCGCACCGTTTTGCGATGTTCGGATCGAACGGATCGCGTCGATGCTGACGCGGCGAAGCGTATTTCAACAAGTTCCTAGTACGAAAGACTCATTTCTTGCCGCGGCTCCCGCCGTTGCCGAAAAGAGAGATAGCCGCCATGACATCGCCCGCTCAACAGCCGTCACGGCCCCGGGTCTATCCGCTGCATCGGGCCGTGGTCCGCGCCAGTCCATCCAGGTGGAGGCTGATCTGGGCGTCGCTCGCGGCCCTTGGCCTCTGCACGGTGGTCTGGATTTGGCTGCCCGAAGTCGTCGCGATCCACACGCGCATTCTACACGCCAGCCTGGCGTGGACCCGTTTTCCACAAGCACCCTTGGCCCTGATCAACATCTACGGCATTCTGCCGGATCAGCCCATGCCCGCGTGGCCCCCAGCCCAGGTCAGCCGTGGCGCCTACATCGTGGTGGCGCTGTGTGTTGCCGGCCTTCTGGTGGCGTACCGCCGCACGTCGCTGGTGCGTCCCTTCATCGGCCTGGTCTCAGCCCTGGTGGCAGCGGGCATCCTCGGCCAGATGACCGGCTTGCGCCGCATCGACGGCGCTCAGTTCGGACAGATGTGGCTGCGTGCCCAGGTGGTGGTGTGGGTCCTGCTGCCGCTTGTCACCGGATTCCTGTTCATGATCCCGGTGCGGCGCGCCGCGTCCGGCTTCCTGTGGATGCTGGGAGTCCAGGCCGCGATGGTGGTGTGGAGCGCGCTCCGGCTGGCGTTCTGCCTGATGCTCAGCCACTTCACGGGCAGTCTGCTGCTGGCGGCCGCGTGGTTTGTCTTCGGATTGCTTGCCGATCTTCTGCTGGTGTTGGTGGGCTATTCGCTGGTACTGGCATCTTCTGCCGAAAAGATTAGGGAAGGCAGCGTGCCGGATGAGACTCCTCAGTTCGGTGTGCCAGGCGACCCTGGTGGTGTCGCTGGCAATTCTCACACTCTACGCGATCCGCCAGTACGCACTGGCGCTTAACCGGCTGCGGCCGGGGCGCCGCCGCTACTCCGCCTCGCAGGAGAACGCCATTGAACTGTCCGGCTACTACATGCCACGCCTCACCGTAATCGTGCCCATGCACAACGAAGAGCGCGTGGCCGCCGACATTCTGCGCGCCTTGACCGAATGCGACTACGATCCGGACCGCCTGCAGGTCATCGCCGCCAATGACCGGTCAAGCGACCGGACCGCTGCCATCATCGACCGTTTCGCCGCCCGCCACCCGTTCATCCTGCCCTTCCACCGCACCAGCGGAAAGCCCGGCAAGCCCGGTGTTCTGAACGACGCCACGCCGCTCATCACCGGCGAGATCCTCCTGTTGTTCGACGCCGACTACATCCCCGGACGCAACCTCCTCAAACTGCTCGCCGCGCCCTTTGCCGACCCCGCCGTGGGCGCCGTGATGGGCCGCGTGGTTCCCCAAAACACCGGCGAGAGCCTGCTCTCATCCCTGCTGTGTCTGGAACGGGCGGCGGGCTATCAGGTGGTGCAGGAGTCGCGCGCCATGATGGGCTTCAGCGCTCAGTTCGGCGGAACCGTGGGCGGCGTCCGCATGGAGGCGCTGGAAGCGGCCGGGGGCTGGAACATCGACACGCTCACCGAAGATACGGACCTTACCTGCCGCCTGATCCTCAAGGGATGGAAGGTGGCCTACGTGAACCGCGCCGAATGCTATGAGGAAGTGCCCGCCTCATGGAGCGTGCGCTCCGTTCAGTTGAGCCGCTGGGTGGTGGGCCACACGGATTGCTTCCACCGCTTCGCCCTGCCCATTCTCCGCGACCGCCGCCTGCCTCTGGCCGAACGCATCGACCTCTTCTTCCTGCTCAGCGGTTACCTCACTGCTCCCCTTCTGCTGCTCAGTTGGATCGCCAGCTTCCTGCTCTTCTTCATCGAACCCGGTCCGCTGGCGCCCGGTCTCGGTGCCGGCGCTGCCTTCATCGGCTGCCAGATGTTCGGCAACCAGGCCACCTTCATCGAAATGGGCCTCGCCGCCCACATGGACCGCGCCCGGCGCCAGGCCATGCTCATCCCGCTCAGCCTGCTGTCATTCTTCGCCTCCACTACCAGCATCTGCGCGGCGCTCCTGCGGTACTATCGCAGCCGCTGGTTCGGCGGACCCGCTGACGCCTGGGCCCGTACACAGCGCTCACGGCCGGTGGCCCCGTGAACATTCTTGTCCTGCTGTTCATGACCGGCGTCGCCCTCCTGTTCCTGGCGCAGTTCGCCGCGGCCTGGCGCAGCACCCGCAAGTTGCAAGGGAAGCTCGACACCGGCATCGATACCGGCTACATCCGCATGGAGGACTTCTTCGGCGTCCGGCTCCGCGCCTTGGCCGGGGCCGATCAGGTGGTGACAGGCAACTGGGCCTGCGCACCCGGCCTGGCCTCCTGGGGCGAGCGGCATGTTCGAGGCTCCGTGAACGCCGGCGATGGCGCCACCCTCGACTCCCTGGCCGTGGATGGCTCGCTGACACTGGGCCGCTCGGTGACCGTTCTCGGCTGGCTGGATTCGCACGGCGCGGTACAGGTGGGGGAAGGAAGCCGCGTAGCCGGCCGCCTCACCTCCGCGGCGTCAGTTACACTGGGACCGCGCTGCCGTCTCAAGACCGTCTTTGCGCCCCTCGTATCAACGCCTCCGGACAACCACACCCCCGCGCCGGCCGTGACGGCCCGGGCCCTGCTAAGCCTCGAAAGCTCGGCCGATGACTGGCACGCGCTCTCTCTCGATTGGGCTCGCGTCGTCAGAACAGGCGCGGCGACCATCGCCTACCAAGGCGATTTCCGTCCCACCGCCCCGGTGGAGCTTCTCATGAAGCTGGTGGTGCATGGCCACCTCTATCTGCCCGCGGGCAGCCTGGCAAAAGGCGATATCCGCGCCTCGGGCTCACTCACCTTGGGCGCCCGCTGCGAGATGGCAGGCAACGCAACCGCCGGCGGGGACCTGACCGTCGGCGCAAACGGAATCTTCCACCAGACACTGCACGCCGGACGGGACCTCGAACTGGGCAATGGCGTGCAAAGCGGCCCCGCGGGCGTCTCACCGGTCAACACCTGGACCGCGGCGTGCGCCGGGCGCCGCCTGCGCGTGGGCGCGGGCGTGGGGGTCCGAGGCAAGCTCACCGCCGGAGAAATGATCGAAACGGGTTAGGGCAGACGTGCCGTGTGGCGAGCCACCATCTGCCACGCGCTACCGTTCTTCACCCAGACCTGAATCATGTCCAGACGATTCTGCCCGGCGGTCATCTTGCTGTGGAACACGGCGGACTTGCCATAAACCTGCACCGTCGCGCCGGAGTCCAGCGCGAAGTTCGGCTTGCTCTTCACCAGCGCCGCGACGCACTCCGCCTTGTTCTCGATCTTGGCATTCGAATGCGCGTAGATCAGCCCGTCGCCCAGCAACTTGTTCAGGCCGGCTTCGTCACCAGCCTTGGCCGCCGCATTGAACGAGTCCACGGCCGAACGCACCGCTTTCTGATCGCCGGACTCGTCGGCCAGTACAAAACAGGCGGAAACCAGGAGTGTGAGTAGGGTCTTCATCGTGGATAGCTTATCTGCTCGCAGCGCACGCCTGCAACCCCTGCCTCGCGACAACCCTACTTCGCGCGCCAGACGTGTATGGCTTTCTCGCCGGCCACCGCGGCCAGCAGGGCCCCGTCCGGCGAAAATGTGAGGCCTCCCACGCGATGCGGTGCATCCACCGTCCGCAGCGGCTTGCCCGATGCGGCATCCCAGATGATCAGCTTCACCGGCTGGCGCGAGGTCAATTCGCTGAAGCCGCCGGTGGCCACCTTCGACCCATCGGCCGAAATGGCGAGCGATGAGATCATCTCCGGCTGCCCCGTGATCTTGCGCGCCAGCCGCCAGGTTCGCGTCTCCCACAGGTAGACCGTGCGGTCCGCGCCCGCCGTCGCCAGCCACTGGCCATCGCGCGAGAAATCCATCGCAAACGTCGTCAGCTTGAGATCCTCAATCGTCCGTATCAGACGGCCGGTCGCGGTGTTCCAGACCCGAAGATTGGTGTCGTTGCTCGCCACCACCAGCGTCGACCCGTCGGGTGAAAACGCCATGCGGCCCGTCTCACCCAGCGCGTCGTGCAAGGTGTGCCGCGCCGCCCCCGTTGGCAGGTCCCAGATGCGGATGCTCTGATCGCGGCTGGCGCTCGCCAACTGCTTGCCATCGCGTGTCACGGCGATGGAATTGGGCGTGATCGCGTGCCCCGGCAGGCGATGCTTCATTTCGCCATGCCGCAGTTCCCACACCTTGACGATTCCGCCCGGCCCCGTGGCCGCAAGCAGCGTCGCATCGGGCGAAAACGTCACAGCGGAGCCGTCCTCCTTGGTCCACGGCACGGACCGCTTGAAAGCCCCTGAAGCCGCATCCCAGAACCGTACCTGACGGTCGCTTCCGGCCGCGGCCAGCAACCCATCGGGTGCAAAACCAACAGCCGAAATCGTCACTTCAGTCGCAATCGTGCGATCCCCCGCGGCCGTCTGGGCCCAGGCCCCCGCGGCCAATCCCGCAAGACACAGCAGCCGCACGGTCAGGCGCGCTCCAGCACAATGTCAAAACTCACCGCGGCGCGCGGTGTCCCCGGTGCTTCATAGAGCCGTACCGGGCGCACCAGTTCACGCTCTTTCACAATGCCGCGCTTGGTGTAGTTCTTGTCGGGGTCGCCATCGAAAAACGGATCCGTCGCGAAGTAGACCTGCGTCACCAGAGTCTTGTGGCCGGGGGCTGAGATCAGATAGTGGATGTGCTGCGCCGGCCGGTCCGAATAGTGGCCCGGCATGATCGTGTCCACCTCGTAAAGCCCTTCCACGCCCGGCGTCAGCTTGCTCCGGTACCGGTAGCCCTGAATGTCGTAAAGGCCCGCATGATCCGCGTGCCAGATGTCGACGCGCGCGCCGCGCACGATCTCACCACGCGTATTCACCACCCGGCCGGAAACCTTGAGCGGAAAACCCGGATCACCCGGTTTGTGCAACTGCTTCACATCCGGAGCTTCTTTCTTGTAGAAAGGCCCCAGCACATCGCGCGGCGTGGCCTTGACGCCGGCAGCCTCACCCTTTTGCCAGAGCGCGAACAGCCGCCCCGCGGACATCGCGGTGCCCGCCACCAGTCCGCCCTTCACAATGGCGCGCTCAAGAGCGGCTCGCCGGGTTAACGCTGAAAACATCTTGACTCCTGAACTTCCGCTGAATACCGCCAGGGACAACGCAAGGATAACACGCGAAAAAACAAGGCCGGCGGTCCTCGAGGAGACGCCGGCCTTCATCGAAACACGTTCGATCTAGAAAAAGTACTTCAGGCCGAACTGAATCGTGCGCGGATTCTGAACCTGGCTTCCGATAGCGCCCACCGTGGCCGGCGTGGCGATATTGAACCCCGGCGGCGCCCAGCTCACGTTGTTGAACGCGTTGAAGAGCTCCACCCGGAAATCCACGTAGTTCGACTCACTCACCGCGAAGCGCTTCCCGATCGACAGATCGGTCGAGAAGTAGTGCGGCCCCCGCTCCGTGCCGATGCCCGAGCTGCCAAACTGGCCATCAGCCGGCTGCCCGTACGCACACTGGCCGTTGTCCACGCCACCCGCGCAGAACACCGCGCCGCGAGCCGTTGCGTCGGTGGGAAGCCCGAACCAGTTGTCCACCGTGCGCAGCCCCTTGTTCACCGTGAAGGCGCGATAGCGGTTCGCGCGCACATTGCCGCGCACAGCCTGGCCGGTCCGGTCATTGGCGCGCACCGTGATGGGCAGCCCGCCTCGTGTCAGCACCGAGTAGTTGGCGTTCCAGCCACCTGCCAGAAGGTCCGCCGCGCGGCTCATCCCGTTGCCGAACCTCTTGCCCTTGCCCACCGGAACATGCCAGCTTCCGGCGATCGTGAAGTTGTTGCGGATATCGAAGAACGAAGGACCGCGATTGCCGCGCCGGTCATAAGCGTTCTGCCAATAGGCGCCCTCGCCCGCCGTGAACCCCGAACCGTAATAGCCCAGGTTGTCGGTGAGAGTCTTGCCGTATGTATAGGACGCCAGGAAGTCGAACCCGGCGGCGAACTTGCGGCGCGCCACCACCTGCAACGAATGGTAGTCCATCGTCGCCGAGGATTCGGTGCGGGCAATGTTCCCCAGGTTCGGCAGCCTGTTGATCAGCGGCCGGCGCAGGTTCAGGTTGGTCCACGTCGCAAACGGCCCAGTGCCAGGCAGCGGCTGATTCGCCTCCACCGGAGCCACCAGGTGCGTGCCCTTCTGGCCCACATAACCCGCCTGAATCGACGTCGCGTTGTCGAACTGGTATTCCGCCGTGAAATTGACCTGGCTCGTGGTCTGCGGGCGCAGATTCAGATCCCAGGCGCGGCCCTGCAACTGCGGCGTGGTCACCCCAGCCGGGCGGGGCATGTCGAGCGTGATGTTGGCCGTCACCACATCCGCAAAGCCGGTCCGGATAGAGCCGGGCGTCCGCGGATCATAGGAGAAGTCCGTCTCCACAAAGAACGGAGCGTTCAACGGCAGACGCAGGTTGGCGCCCGTGCCTTCCATGAAGCTCTGATAGGCGTAGCCGCCACGCAACACCAGCTTGCCGCCAAGCTGGTCCGGAGTCCAGGCGAACCCGATGCGAGGCATGAACTGCCGGCGATACGGGTTGTACGTGGCGCGGCCCAACGGACCGCCCGCGCGCACCAGCGTCCCGGCGAACGTATCCACGTTGATCTGCCGGTTGTCCTTCTCGTAGACGGGCTGCATGTACTCCCAACGCATCCCGATATTCAGCGTGAAGGTGCGTGCCACCTTGTAGTCATCCTGGAAGAACAAAGCGGAGCGCCAGAAGCGGTGGCCCCACGGGTCCGCCACGGCGCCGCGGCCCTTGCTGTTCAGCGCGTCGATCAGAAAGTCCGCGTAGTCCAGCCCTGTGTAGGTGCCCGTGTACCGGAACAGGCCCAAAGCGCCGTTGTTGCCGGCGTAGTAACGGTCCTGGTTGTACTTCATCAACTGCGTGCCCATCTTCAGAAGGTGCTTGCCCTTCTGCCAGGTGAGGTTGTCATAGATGATGTACTTCACGTCGGCTGTGTTCGAAAGCGTCGCCGCGGCGCCAATGCCGCTCAAACCGCCACCGATACCGATGGCGCTCAGGCCGGCGATGGGCTGACCGCCAGGAATGCCGAACTTCTGATTTCCGTCCGCGCCAAGCTGGCCGGACCAGTCAATCGTCACATCCCTGATGCCGATCCGCGAAAACGAGAACCGCGCCTCATTCACAATCGAAGGCGAGACCGTGCGGTTCCAGTTGGCCACCCACGAATACGTCGGGCCCTCCTGGCCGCTGGTCATGTTCACCGGCAGCGCCGCGCGGCTCCCAACGGACTCGTACCGGCCAATCGACCAGCGGGCCATCAGCGAATCCTTGTCCGAAGGACGATAGTCCACCTTCGCGTCCGCCTGATGGTTGTTCAGCTTGCTGGCGCTCGAGGCGGCGAAGTTGCCGCTCACTCCCAACGGACCGACACCGGCCTGGTTCGGCAGCGGATACAGCGCCGCATTGCCAAACAGGAACCGGGCCACCGGACTGAACCGCGACTGCGGAATCATCTTATTGGCGAACGGCTGGCTGTTGGTGGGGTCCGTGATCATCGGGTTCGGGAACTGGCTCAGATCGCCGCTGCGCCACGCCTGCGGCGCGACACTCGCGCTGGTGGGCCCGTCCGCCCGCTGCATCGTGCCTTCATAGTCGATGAAGAAGAACATCTTGTTCTTCTGGATGGGGCCGCCCAGCGTGCCGCCGAAGATGTTCCGCTTGAAGCCGGTGCGCGTCGCCGTCGACACGTTGCGGTTGCGGAAGAAACCATTGGCGTTCAGCTTGTTGTTCTGCAGGAACTCAAACACGTTGCCATGGAACTGGTTGCTGCCGCTCTTGAGCGACATCATCACCGTGGCGCCGCCCGAGTTGCCGTAGTCGGCCGCCGCGTTGCCCGTCAGCACCTTCACCTCTTCCAGCGCATCCACGTTCGGCGAATAACCCACCCGGTTGTCAATTGAATCGTTCACATCCACGCCGTCCAGCATGAAATTGTTCGTCTGCTCGCGGTTGCCGTTCACATACGGGCGCGCGCCAAAGCGGCCGTTCATGCCTTCCGGGTTCGGCGACACAGCGCCGGGAACCAGCAGCGTCAACGACACGAAGTTGCGGCCCTTCAGCGGAATCTCGGTGAGCTGCTTGGTGCCCAGCGATTCGCCGGTCTGCGTCGTTTCGGTCTGCAGAACCGGAGCCGCCGTCGTCACCTCAACCGACTGAGAGATGTCACCCACCTCAAGCTTGAAATCGATTCGGGCCACCTGGTTCACCTGAAGAGTGAACGGTCCCGCGGTGCCCTTCTTAAAACCCTTCGCCTCGGCGCTCAGATTGTAGCTGCCGATCGGAAGGAACAACAGGTTGTAAACACCCGCCTCATTCGACTGGGCCGAATGCGAAACGTTGGTGCTGGTGTTGGTTGCCGTGACTTTAGCGTTGGGCAAAACCGCGCCCGTGCTGTCGGCGAGCGTTCCGGTGAACGTGCCGGTGATGGTCTGCGCGCTGAGAGAAATACCGGCCAGCGCGGCCATCAATGTGAGTCTTGTGTGTAGTTGCATAGAGCGAAATGGAGTGATGTAAAGGGGAACCCCTAAATCTTTCATGGTAGGCACGAAAGCCATCGTTTGGCAAGCTGCAACATTTTGATTTTTAACCGGTTGTCATTCCATAAATGAAAATTCTGGCTATGGAATTTCATAATTTTATGGAAACACTGCCGCTTAAAGCCCGCTTGGACCCCGCCTAACCCGGCAACCTCATCTGGCGCCCCTCCGGCGCCTCCGGCATCGCCTCCCGCTCCGGGAACCCCGCCCGCTCCCGGGCCCGCCCCACACGCTCCCGTACCCTTGCAACAAACTCCTGCCCCGGCGAAGTGGACCGCGAAAAATGGCGCTCATAATGAGGCGCCAAGGCGGGATACGCGGCCTTCAGAAATGGGATCATCACCTGGCTCGCGCAAGGCCGCAGAAACACCGCATGCGCGCCAAACCACCGCGCCCCCGCCTCCCGCGCCGCCTGCGCCACACGATCCAGGCTCTCCTGCGAATCGTTCAGCCCCGGCAGCACCGGGCTCGCCATCACCGAGGTCCACAAGCCCGCCCCCGCGGCGGCGCCCAACGCCGCAAGACGCAGATCGGGGCGCGGAGCCAGCGGCTCAAGCTGCCGGGCAAGCTCCGCATCCATCGTCGTCACCGTGGCATGGATCCCCAGCGCATTCGTGCGCGCCGCACCCGCCAGAACATCCAGATCGCGCGGATACAGGTCGGACTTCGTCGTGATATGGAACCGGCGCCCCTCCGTCGAAGCAATGGCCTGCATCATGCGGCGCGTAAGCTGATACCTTCGCTCGGCCGGCTGGTATGGGTCCGTTGCCGTGCCAATCGCAATCGAAGCCCCGAC
Source organism: Acidobacteriota bacterium (assembly GCA_016870915.1). Taxonomy (GTDB): domain Bacteria; phylum Acidobacteriota; class Terriglobia; order Bryobacterales; family Bryobacteraceae; genus VFZY01. Next base: position 9,526 of record VFZY01000058.1, read on the forward strand.
GGGCAAATGCCGGATCTCAGCCGCGAAACGCCGGGCATCGAAAGCCTTGGCGAAAATCAGCCGCTCAAAGTCCTCCGGCTCGCGCAGTTCCATGAACTCATGCGCGTACCGTGCGTAGCAATACTTGCACCCGAACTCACAGCCGCGATACGGGTTGAGCGTCCATTCAAACGGCAGGTTCGGATTCGAACACCGCGTGATCCACCGCCCGGTCGCGATCTCCCGGTACTCCACCCGCCGCTTCTCCTCAAGAAGCGGAGCCGCCGCCGCAAGCTTCGCAATCCCCACAAGGGCCACGCCCGATCTTCGCTATTTATTCGCCTTTTGTCAAGGCCCGAATCGCCCCGCCCAGATTCGCAATCAGCCGGATCAGGATCAGATAACCGATGGCCTTGGGAACAATGAACACCAGCGGCGTCCACACCAGGCACCCGAGTTGGAAGGTAGTCTCCCGACCGCCAGACTCCTGAGATGACCTGCCCGCCTCCAGAAAATCGGTCAGCGTGGCCAGCACAAACGCCGGAATGGCCAGCCAGAACCCGCCGCCCACGGCATACACCACAGGGTCCAACCCGATTGAACCCAAAGCCCCCAGGCCCAAATGGGCCAGCGCCAGTTCATCCTCCATACGGCCGCGGCCCAGAACGAAAGCAATGACCAACGTCGATACCAGCCCGCCCACCGAGGTCAAGTCCGCCAGCGCGTCAAGCACCCAGGAACCGAACCGCCCGCCCAGGCGTGGCGTCAAGATCGTATCGAGCAGCAGCTTTCGCACCACAAGCCAGAACATCAGAATCACGCCAACGCTCATCGCGAGGAACGCCATGGCGGACCCGCCCGCGCCAAGCCACTGCATCAGCCGCACATGCCGCCGCAGCACACCATTCGTCAAGGGACCATCGCCCGGCGCCAACAGATCTTCCGCCTCGGCCGAGCCCACCGTCGCGAAGTACTCAAGCCACGCCAGCGTCCAATGCGGATCACCGTGCTCATGGAGCGCCCGAGCCAAGTCCCGCACCATGCGCTCAATCGCCGCCCCGGCATCCTGCCCCGCAAGCCTCTGGCGATCGCGATACCAGGGCCCCGTCACAATGCCCGCGCGATAAGCGCGCATGCGGATCTCCTCGCCGTAACGCACCTGAATGATGGCCGGCTCAAGCGAGGCAAGAACGTAGACGCCACGCCCCCAGGCCGCATCCTGGCGGAAATAGCGCCGCAGGAAGCCGCGCGGGCGCAGCCGCTGCCACCCAGGCTCCGCCTCCATCGATTCGCTGGCATAGGCCGCCTCACGCCGCGGCGGCAGGCAGGCCTCGGTGCGAATCACAACCGGGACGTCGCGCGGAAACGAAATCCGCTCAAGAGCAGCCAGCGTCGCCGGGGTCAGCAGATGCGCTTCGTCGATCACAATCGGCCCGCCCGCCGCCTCCGGCTCGGGAGCGAACCAAGCCGCAATCCAGCCTGCGAAGAACGCCAACCCAAGCAGCCCACCCAGGCAGCCGGCCACCTGAACCCATCGGCCCGCGGCCTGGCCACTCTCCGGTGCATCCACATTGTCCATCCCGGGCCTCCTCGCAACACAACCGCCCTGGAAACCGTTCCGGCCGCAATCATAACAACAAGCGCCGCGATGCGTCCGAACGGGTATCCTCGCCGCCGCAATCGCACCAAGCGAGTGCGCTACGCTACACCCATGAACCGGAGAGACTTTATCTCAACCTCCACCGCCGGGCAGGCCGCGGCCGCCTCTGTCACCGCGCAGACCACGGGCGATGCCTACCAGTTCTCTTCCGACGGCGGCCTCGTCATCGAGCGCGCCGCCACCGGCAAACCACGCGCCGGGCAGGTGGTCGCCGCCATTCAGCCTCATTCCGACGACATCACCATTCTCGCCGCCGGTCTCCTGTTCAAGATGATGGACGAAGGCGCCAAGGCGTACCTCATCCGCGTCACCAACGACGACATGGCGGGCCCCGGCACCGTGGCCAACACCGTCCTAGAAAATGAGAAGGACCACGTCGCGATCACCCGCGCCATGGGCTTCGAACGCGAGTTCTCACTGAACTATGGCAATCACATGATGGACGCCGCCTCGAAGTCCGAACTGCGCACGCGCCTCATCTTTCTCTTCCGCCTCCTGAAAGTCGATACCATCGTCACCTACGACCCCTGGGGCCACTACGAAGAGAACCCCGACCACTACGTCACCTCGCAATGCGTCGAAGCCGCCGCCTGGATGGCCGCCGGCGACAAGGATCTCCCCGAGCACTTCGCCGCCGGGGTCCACCCCCACGCCGTCCGGGAAAAATACTACTTCGCGCGTTTCGACCAGCGCGTCAACCGCGTTGTGGATACCACCGCCTCCGTCGAGCGCAAGATCGACGCGCTGCTCCTCAACAAGGCGCAGGGGCCGGCCGGGGAAGCGGGTTCGCGCTTGAAGGCCTCGCTCGCCGCACGCGGTCTGAAGCTCCCCATCCTGGGCAACGACAACCACACGGCAAACCGCGAATACATCCGCCAATTCGTCCTCCGGCGCGACCGCGAAACCGGCCAGCGCCATGGTCTCGCCTACGCCGAAAAGTACCACCACATCGCGCCACCCATGGACCACGTGGCCGACTACGTGAAACGCAACGCCGTCCCCCTGTAGGATTCGTCGCCTTGTAGGATTAAGATTGTGACTCTGCGAACCATTGCCGCACGCAGTCTTCTCGCCACCCTCCTCTGGGCCTGTCCATCGCTCGCGCAGATCGATTCCGCCCGGGCGCGCAGGCACTGGTCGTTTCAACCGCTCTCCGCACCGGCGCCACCCGAAGTGCGCCAGCCGCGCTGGGTTCACACACCAGTGGACCGGTTCGTCCTGGCCCAGCTTGAAGCGAAAATGCTCCGTCCCGCGCCCGAAGCGGACCGCCGGACCCTGCTGCGGCGCGTCACCTTCGATCTCACAGGTCTGCCACCCACGCCGGCAGAAGTGGAAGCGTTCCTCAAGGACACGTCCCCCGAAGCGTGGCGCCGCGTGGTCACCCGCCTCCTCGATTCTCCGCACTACGGCGAACGCTGGGGCCGCCACTGGCTCGACCTGGTGCGCTACGCCGAAACCGACGGCCATGAGTTCGACGTCGACAAGCCCAACGTCCACCGCTATCGCGACTATGTCGTCCGCGCGTTCAATGACGACCTGCCCTACAACCGGTTCGTTCTCGAACACCTGGCCGGCGATCAGTTGGACCCCCGCCCCGTGGAAACCGTCAACCAGCCGCCCCTGGCCACGGCATTCTACTGGCTGGGCGAAGTGATCAACACGCCCGTCGACTCCGTGCAATCCATGGCGGACCGCGTGGACAACCAGATCGACGTCATCGGCAAGACCTTCCTCGGGCTCACCGTCGCCTGCGCCCGCTGCCACGACCATAAGTTCGACCCCATTCCGACAGCCGACTACTATTCGCTCGCGGGCTTCCTCCACAGCTCCCGCCTTCGTCAGGCCGTGGTCGATGCGCCCGGCCATGAACAGGCCATCGCCTCACTTGCCCAACGGCTGGGGCGCCGTCCCGGACCCTCTCGTCCCCTGGCCCACACCTTCCCGCCGGACTTCACGGTCTACGAGGATTTCACCAGCCCTGCGGCGGGACGCTGGAAGTTCACCGGCACGGCCTTCGAAATTCGCGATGGCGTGCTCACCTCGGGCGGCATCACGGCCGGCCTGCGCGGCGCCGCCATCTCAAAGATGTTCGAGATCCCCCAGCGCTACATCCACATGCGCGTGGCGGGCAAGGCCGAAATCAAGCTGGTGGTGGACGAGTATCAGAACAAGACCTGGGCTTTTACCAGCGGCGATCAATACCTCTGGCGCACCATCGACGCCCGGATGGTGAAGCATCGAAACGCCTACTTCCAGGTGACGGACCTTCTGGGCGACGGCCACATCGAAGTGGACGCCATCGTCTTTTCCGACCAGGCGAAGCCGCCGGCCATCGAAGCCTCCCCAGCGCTCTTCCCTTCCCTGGGCATCACGCCAGCTATGCCGGAATCCGTCTTCGCCCTCACCGCCACCGATGGCGAACCGGTCAACACCAAGATCCACCTGCGCGGCAACCACAAAACCCTGGGCTCCGAGGTTCCGCGCCAGTTCCTCTCCGTGCTGGCCGGGTCCGCGCAGCAGCCCGTGACGGAAGGAAGCGGACGCCTCGAGTTGGCGCGCCGCCTCACGGACCCCGAGAATCCCCTGCTCGCCCGGGTCATGGTGAATCGCATCTGGAAACACCACTTCGGCCACGGCCTGGTGCGGACCCCGGATAACTTCGGGCTCACCGGCGACCGGCCCACCCATCCGGCGCTCCTCGACTGGCTCGCGCGGCGCTTTATTGACTCCGGCTGGAGCGTGAAGAGCCTCCACCGCCTCATCCTCGATTCCGCCGCCTACCGCATGAGCAGCACCGCCAGCCCCGCCGCCCTGGCGGCCGATCCGGACAACAAACTGCTCCACCGCGGCCCCATCCGGCGCCTGGAAGCCGAAGCCATCCGCGACAACCTGCTCGCCGTGGCGGGTGTCCTCGACCGCACCGTCTACGGCCCGCCGGTGCCCGTCTACGTCAGCCCGTTCATGGACGGCGACGCGCGCGGGAAGCCCAAACCAGGACCGCTCGACGGCGCCAACCGCCGGTCCATCTACATCAACGTCCGCCGCAACTACCTGCCCGATTCGCTCACCGTCTTTGACTTCCCCCAACCCATCTCCACCATCGGGAACCGCAACGTATCCGCCGTGCCGTCGCAGTCCCTCTTCCTGATGAACAATGAGTTCGTCTCCCAACAGGCCGGCCGCTGGGCAGCCCGCATCGCCAGCCTTCCGGGCGGCACGGCCATCCAGGTGAACCGCATGTATCTGGAGGCCTTCGCGCGGGAGCCCCGGCCCGCCGAACTGGCCGAAGCGAAAGCATTTCTGGCCTCCGGAGCCACCTTGCAGGACTATGCCCACGTGCTGATGTGTTCCACGGAGTTCCACTTCATCCGATGACCGGCGCCACCATCTCCCGGCGGCGCCTGCTCTGGCGCGCCGCAAACGGCTTTGCAGGCCTCGCCTTCACCGCCCTGGCGGCCGAAGACACTAAGACGAATCCCCTGGCGCCCCGGCGGCCGCACTTCGAAGGGCGCGCCCGTTCGGTGATCTTCCTGTACATGGATGGCGGCCCCAGCCAGATGGATACCTTCGATCCGAAGCCCCGCCTGGATCAGGACCACGGCAAGCCGCTGCCCATGAAGATCCCCACCACGCAGTTCAACGACAACGGGAACATCATGCGGTCGCCCTGGGAGTTCCGGCGGCACGGGCAATCGGGCATTCCAGTGAGCAGCCTGTTTCCGCACGTGGCCGGCTGCGTCGACGATCTGGCCATCGTGCGGTCCATGGTAGCGGATCACTCCGAACACACCGCCGCCAACTACCTACTGCACACAGGCTTCGGCCAACAGGGACGGCCCAGCATGGGCGCGTGGGCCATCTACGGCCTGGGCGTGGAGAGCCGCAACCTGCCGGGGTTCGTGGTGCTGGATAGCGGCGTCATCCCGGCGGGCGGCATGGACAACTTCGGCAGCGGGTTCCTCCCGGCCTCCTACCAGGGCACGCTGTTCCGCCGGGGCCCGGTGCCGGTGGCCAACGTCGAACGGCGCGAAGCCTCGGCCGCGGAACAGGAACGCAAACTCCAGTTGCTGCGCCGCCTCAACCAGGGCTTGACGGACCGTATGGGGGCGGCCACCGAGATCGACGCCATGGCGGCGAACTTCGAACTGGCGTTCCGCATGCAAAGCGCCGTGCCGGAACTGAATGACCTGGGCAAGGAGTCCCCGGCCACGCGAGCCCTCTACGGACTGGACGACAAAGCCACGGAAGCCTTCGGCCGCCAATGCCTGCTCGCCCGGCGGCTGGTGGAGCGCGGGGTTCGTTTTGTGCAATGCCTCACCCCGCCGGTGCGCGGCGTGGACCGCTGGGATCAGCACGGCAAACTCTTCCAGGGCCATACCGGCAACGCCCTTGCCGTCGATAAACCCATCGCCGGGTTACTCAAGGACCTGAAATCACGGGGACTGCTGAACCAGACCCTTGTCATCTGGGGCGGCGAATTCGGCCGCACACCCATGTCGCAGGGCCAGGATGGCCGTGACCACAACCCCTTTGGCTACACCATGTGGCTGGCCGGGGGCGGCGTGAGGGGCGGCGTCATTCACGGCGCCACCGATGAGTTCGGCTACTACGCCGTCGAAAACCCCGTGCATATCCACGACCTGCATGCCACCATGCTGCACCTGCTCGGCATGAACCACAAGCAGCTCACCTTCCGGTACGGCGGCCGCGATATGCGTCTCACCGATGTCCACGGTGAAATCGTGCGCTCCATCCTCCTCTGACCTCTCCCTCCATGGGTCTGGTAGTACCAAACACTCATGAAACGTGATGTATTACGGCCCCGAACTGGGCCTTCCTGATTGAGGGCCCGCTGGGCGGTCATTCGCCAGCGGCCCAATCGGAAGACTTTATCGGAGAAGCAAATGCGCAAAACACTGATCGCTCTGGGAGTCCTGGCCGCCTCGGCCGGCGCCTCTCTCGCGGCCCCGGTCCGCTTTTGTAAGGATGGGGTTCACTCAGCCAATCCAGCCATCAACCTGGTAACCACCGGATGCGTGTCCGCCGGGGGCGATGGCTTCTACAGCAACGCCGGAGGCGGCGATCCCGAGGCCAAAGTGGAACAAGCCATCCTGCATGCTAACGGCAACGTCGTCGACCTGATGCTTTACGGCAAAAGCGACGCCAATCCCGGGTTTTTCACCTTCATGCCCGCAGACCCGGCCACCGCACAATCCGGCACCTGGTCGGTCAACGACGGCACGCTGATCAGCTACATCACGGTCAAGGCCAGCAACGGCTTTGCTCTGTATGAACTGGCGGCTCCGGCATCCAGCGGGACCTTCAGCACCCTGGGCCTGCTCACCCCCAGTGGCAACCAGCCGAACGTCTCCCACATCAGTTTCTGGACGACCGACCCGGGGTCCCCGCCGGTCCCCGAACCGTCGACGCTCGCGCTCCTGGCGGCCCCCATCGCTCTGGCCGTGTTTCGGCGCCGGCGCTAAGCGGGTAAACATGGACGCTCCCGGTACTAGCCCGGTACTAGAACTTGTATCCGGACCAAACCCCATTTCGTACGATACGATTCCTCAGCGAAAACCGATCTAATCAGCAAGGGACGGAGTGCGGTTTTTCTGGCCTTCCCTATTGTAAAGGAATCTCATATGCAACGTATAGTTAACCTGATCGGAGTGGTGGCCGCCTCGGCCGTCATCTCCTTCGGGGCGCCGGTTCGTTTTTGTAAGGACGGCGTCCACTCCAGCAATCCGGCAATCAACCTGGTCACCACCGGCTGCATTTCGGCCTCCGGAGATGGCTTTTACTCGAACTCCGGCGGCGGCGATCCCGAAGCCAAGGTGGAGCAGGCCATCCTGCATGCCACCGGCAACGCGGTCGACCTGATGCTTTACGGCAAGAGCGACTCGAACCCCGGGTTGTTCACCTTCAGCCCCACGGATCCGTCGACGGCCACCAGCGGTACGTGGTCCATCAATGACTCGACCTTGATCCACTACATTACGATCAAGTCCGGCAACGGCTACGCCCTCTACCAGATCTCCCCGGCATCCGCATCTGGCACGTTCACAACGTTGGGAATCGATCCCACAAAGTTGAAGCATGTTTCGCACATCAGCTTCTGGAAAGTGCCGGTCGTGGATCCGCCGAGTCCCCCTGTGCCGGAGCCGTCCACCCTGGCCGTTCTGGCCGGCGGTCTCGGGCTGCTCGCCGCACTCCGCCGCAAGTAGCTGACATCAGCAGAAGGAACAAAGGCGCCGTCCCTCGGGGGCAGCGCCTTTTGCTTTCCTGATTCCTCAGACTCGATTCGTACCGCCGTAGTACCAAACAGGTGTCAGTTCCAGTACTGATTGCCCTCAGACCCCAATCTCTTGTGTGAAGGCGAAGTCCTCCAACTTCGCCGGGAGACATTCTTTCCACAAGAGGAGCAGTCATGATTAAGAAAGCGGTAGTTTTCGCCGCCGTCCTGGGCTCACTCGCCGCCATCGCTTCAGCGGCGCCGGTGAGATTCTGCAAGGACGGCGTGCACTCAGGCAACCCGGCCATTAACCTGGTCACCACCGGCTGCATTTCGGCCAACGGAGATGGCTTTTACTCGAACACGGGCGGCGGCGATCCCGAAGCCAAGGTGGAGCAGGCCATCCTGCATGCCACCGGCAGCGTGGTCGACCTGATGCTTTACGGCAAGAGCGACTCGAACCCCGGGTTGTTCACCTTCAGCCCCACGGATCCGTCGACGGCCACCAGCGGGACGTGGTCAGTCAATGACTTGACCTTGATCTACTACATTACGATCAAGTCCGGCAACGGCTACGCCCTTTACGAGATGTCCCCGGCATCCGCCTCTGGCACGTTCACAACCTTGGGAATCGATCCCACAAAACTGAAGGAGGTTTCACACATCAGCTTCTGGAAGCTCATGGACCCGGGTGGCCCGCCCGTTCCCGAGCCCGGCACCCTGTTTGCTGTCGCCGGCGCGCTCACGGTGCTGGCTGGCGTCAAGCTTCGGAAGCAGCGCGGCTAAGCCGGTCCTAACCCCACCACTTTTCGCCGGGAACCAGCCGGGCCTTGACGGTATCTGGATTCAGATCCGCTCCAAGGCCCGGTTTTTCCGTGATTCTCAGGAAGCCGTTCTGAATGTAGGGCCCATCCAGCGCCAGCACCTGATCCATCCAATCGCCCTTGCCGGTCACCGTTTCACAGGCGATGAAGTCCCGGATGGACCCGGCCCATTGGCATGTCGCCCACGTATTCAACTGGCTGCCCGTGTTGTGAGTCGCCATGGGCAGGCCAAACACATCGGCCATGTCCGCGATGCGCTTGGTCTCCAGGAATCCCCCGGAATTGCGAAGATCAGGATGCAGGATGTCGGCCGCCTGGTTGATGATAAAGTCCTTGAAACCCTGCCGTCTGGTGAGATTCTCTCCCATGCAGATGGGCACCCGGGAACTGGCGCAAAGCCGCTTCCAACTATCCGAGTAATCGACATGCAGCGGATCCTCAAGCCACACCGGCTTGATCGATTCCACCGCCTCGGCGATCTGAATCGATGTCCGCAGGTCGTACTCCCAGTGGCAGTGCACCATGATGTCGTGATCCCACCCGATCGCTTCGCGGCAGTTTTCAAACCCCTGGCGGATGTTGATCAACTCGCGAACGCTCAGCAGCCGGTTGGAGCGGTCGCGGCCCGGATCCTTTTCGGCTGAGGTATGCGGAAAACCGAACTTGTGGCAGGTGAAGCCCGCCGGATCGGCCTTCACCTTCTGCGCCCATTCCCGGCACGATGCCTTGTCCAGCATGTTGCGCGGCGCCGCGTGATCGTACACCCGCACCTTGTCGCGAAACCTGCCCCCCAGCAGGACCGTCGTGGGCTGGCCCAGAATCTTGCCGGCCAGATCCCACAGCGCCATCTCAATCCCCGAGGCGGCCCGCATCAGCGAATGCGCGGAGCCATCGGTACGCGCCCCGCTCAGACTCGCCGACCCGGCCCCCAGGGAGGTATAGATCATGTCGATCTCCAGCGGATCCTTGCCCGCCAGCCACGGCTTCAGTGAATCGATCTGTTCCCGGACGCCCACGCCCGGACTGCCGTACGCCTCACCGATGCCGTAATGGCCGGAATCGGCCGTGATCTTCACCAGCGTGTAGGTCCGGGAGCCCTGAAGCATCATCGTCTGGACATCGCGGATCTTGGCGCGGCCCTTTTCGGCCGCGGCCAGCCGGTGATAGCGGGCCATGAAAGGCAGCGCGGCCGCCGTGGAAAGAAACTGGCGGCGGGTGAACATCAGGCGTGCGCCTCCTCGTTCTGATCCATGGGCGTCACCGGGTCGATGAAGGGCCAGCAGAAGGTCCCCAAAAGGTAGGCGCCGGCCATCACGTAAAGAAAAGGTTCGTAGTTGTTGCCGTTGCTCTTCAGCATCCAGCCGCCAACCGTGGGGGCCACGAACCCGGCCATGTTGCCCATCATGTTCATCGAGCCGGACAGCGTGCCCGCGTACTTCCCGCCCACATCCATGCACGTGCCCCAGGCGCCCGGCATGATCAGGTCGTTACAAAAGCTGGCCAGCCCCATCAGGATCATCGCCAGGAACGCGTCGCTGGTGTTGATCGAAAGCACCAGCATGATCGCCGCGCCCAGAAATCCGATGGAAGCCACGCTGCGCCGGGCCATGCTCACGCTGCCGGTCCACACCGCCAGCTTGTTCGAGAGGATGCCGCACGCAAAGGACCCCATGCCGCCGAACAGCAGCGGGAAAATCGCATACTGCGCCGCGGTGTTGCTGTCCAGCCCGCGGCCTTCCTTGAGGTACGTCGGCAGCCAGGTGATGTAGAAATACCACGGGAACGAAAGCAGGAAATACTGGAGCCACAGCAGCCACACCGTGCGGGAGCCCGCCAGTTTCGCCCACGGCACGTCGCCATGTCCGCTGGCCATCGCATCCGCGCCTCCCAGCAGCTTCAACTCGGCGGCGTTGACGCCCGGGTGATCCTTCGGGTTATCGCGGAACCAGCGGTAAAAGAAGTACGCCCACACGGTTCCCAGGGCGCCAAAGACCACAAACGCCCACCGCCAGGACATGTACTTGAAGACCAGAATCACCAGCGGCGGCGTGAATGCCCCGCCCCAGCGGGCAAACATCCACATGATGCCCTGCGCGCGGACCCGCTCAGCCGGCGGCAGCCAGGTGGTGAACGCCTTGGTCAGATTCGGGAAGCAGCCCGCTTCACCGGCCCCGAACAGGAACCGCGTGATCCACAAAGAGAGAAAGTTCCACATCGCTCCCGTGAGCGCGGTAAAGGCGCTCCACCAGATCACAATGCGCATCAGAACCTTGCGCGGGCCCATGTAGTCGCCCAGCCAGCCTCCGGGAATCTCGAAGCCCGCGTAGGCCAGGGCGAAGGCGGAAAAGATGTAACCCTGCTGCGCCTTGTCCAGGCCAAGGTCCTTCGCCATGTCCGGCATCGCCATGGAGATGCAGACACGGTCGATATAGGCGAGAATCGCCAGCGTGACAGCAAAGAAGATCACCCATTGACGGGCGTTCGTCGGTTGAAGGTTGGTGTTGGTAGGGCGCACAGTGGGAGTTGACATCGGTTGAGACCGTCTGTTTCAGAGATGTTCCATCTCATCAGATTGACCGGGGCGCGCGCAACTCCCCGGCCAGCCACTGGAGGTAGGAGGGCGCGCCGGCCGCGATGGGCAGCGCCACAATCTCGGGCACGGCATAGGAGTGCAGCGCTGCAATCCGTTCTCGCAACTCCTCAAAAAGCCCCGCGCTCGACTTGATCGCCAGCAGCACTTCCGCACTCTCCTCCACCGCGCCCTGCCACCGGTAAATGCTGGTCGCGCCCGGAAGCACGTTGACGCAGGCCGCCAGTTGCTCCGTCACCAGGGCACGCGCCAGCGATTGCGCCTCCGGCGCGCTCGCGCACGTGCACAGAACCACAATATTCGCGGCGGGATCAAGATCCATTTGCCTTCTCACCTCAAACCGGATTATAAGAGAAGATACCGGTACGGATTTCCCGGACTGGTTAGGTGCCGGATTTGGTTGCCGGACTCAAGTCATGATTTCGACACTTCGCAAGGCAGGCATGATCGCGGGGCTCGCGCTGGCAAGCGTCTACGTGTTCGCCACGCTGCGCGGGGAACATGGTATTCCAGCGCTGCTCGAAAAGCGCTCCGAAGTGCGCCGCCTGCAGGAGCAGAACGCCCACATCCAATCCGAAAACGCCCGGCTGCGCGAAGGCAACACCAGGTTGAAGACCAGCCAGGATCGCCAGGAAGAAGAGATCCGCAACCAGCTCCGCAAGCAGCGCGAGGGCGAAACCACCATTATTCTCGACGACGCGCCCAAGACCTCCGGCGAGCCCGCCCTGCCCGCGCACTAGCCCCATGACGCTCCCAAGGTTGATCGTCTCCGCGCTCGCGGCTGTGGTCTGCTGTCTGGCCGAACAGGGCGTGATGGCTCTTCGCGTGGGCAACCCCCAAGGCAAGCCGCTGGCGGGAATCGTTCTGGCCACCATGGGCGACGGGAGCGCCGGTGCTCCCACGGATAAGAATGGCAAGACAAGGCTCCGGCTGGCCGAAGGGACGCGGGCCAAGGATTGGGTGACCCTGCAGGTGGCGCAGTCCCCCAAGGAACTGGTCTTTCTTTCCCCCTGGGATGGGCGCGTTGCCGTGCCCAGGTTCAGCAATGAGAGCGATAACTTCGTGCCCGTGGTTCTGGCCGAACGCGGCGACCGCGCGATGCTGGAAAACGGACGGCTCATCGCGAGCCTGGCCGCGAAGGTCAACCTGGAAGCGCGCCCGCGCAGCCAGCCCGCGGCCCCGCCCGTGCCGCAGGAGCAGGCGCTGAAGCAGGTGGCCGAGGCCCACGGCCTGGAACCGGCGGCGCTCGAAAAGGCCCTCCGTGACATGCAGGCCAAATCGAAGGATCCCTACGAAAAAGGAATGTCGGCGCTGTTCAACCGGCAGTTCGGAGACGCCTCCGACAGCCTGGCCAACGCGGTCACCGTGCGTGAGAAGTCGCTCAAGAAGGTGCCCATGGGCATCGTCAACGCGGCGGTCTTCCTGGGGCAGGCTCTCTACGAGCAGGGCAAGTTCGATGAGGCGGCCGCGGCTTACCGCAAGGCGCTCGCCTACCGGCCGGATGACGCGGTGACCCTGGCCGGACTCGGCGCGTCGCTGCTCAAGGCCGGCAAACCGGACCTGGCGGAGCCCTTCCTGCGCCGGGCCATCGAGCTCGAAGAAAGCAAGCCGTGAAGGCCTTCGAATTCGTCAAGGACGTCACGTCGCCCTTCAGCCTGGCCGCCTTCGCCATCGCCGCGCTTCTGGTGGTGGCGCTCAGCCGCCGCAAGGAGAAGACACCCCCCATTCTCTGGGGTCTGGTGATTGCCATCGTCGTCATCGGCTTGACGCCCGTGATCGTGCCCGCATTGGCGCCGGGTGGCGGCGGCATGCACCACCTTCGGGTCACCGTCCTCGACACCAAGGGCATGCCGGTGGAAGATGCCAGAGTCTGGTCCTCCATCGGCGGCGAAGCCAAGCGGGTGGCCGGCGGCTGGCAGTTCGATATCGCCAAAGCGGCCCGCCCCGCCGATGGCCGGCTCACCGTCTTCGCCACGGTTGAGAACGCGTTTCTCACCGGCAAGCAGGACGTTGTGCTGTCGGACGAGAATCAGGCGGCCTCCGTCCAACTGGCCCGGACTGGCGTGAACGTGCGCGGCATGGTGATGGATTCTAACGGCAAAGCCGTGGCCGGGGCGCGTGTGAGCGTGGTGGGCCATGGCTCCGAAGCCGTCACCACGGGAGCCGCCGGCGATTTCGTGCTTCCGGCCCACGCCGCCGACGGCCAGCAGGTGCAGCTTCATGTTGAATGGCGCGGCAAAGCGGTGACGCAGTATCACCCCGCGGGCGACTTCGCCGCCACCATCCAGTTAAACCCCTGAACGCTAAGGCAGCGCGAACGTCATGATGTTGGACCCTGCGGCCAACGTCACATACTGTTTGCCGTTCGCCGTAAAGGTCATGGGCGAAGTCTTGAGCGTGGCATGCAGCGGCATCTTCCAGAGCGTACGGCCGTTGCGCTCATCGGCAGCCACCAGATACCCGCTTGGATCCCCGTAGAAGAGCAGCCCCCCGGCCGTACCCAGGATGCCCGCCACGCGCTTGCCGTCAATGGGACCCACCAGCTTCACTTCCCAGGCAATCCGCCCGGTCTCAATCTCGATGGCGCGCAGATACTTGGCGGCGGGGTCCTCCGGCGGCAGCGCGTTCTTCCAGCTTCCGGGGCGCAGGTTGAGCGTGCACTTTTCGATGGCGATCACGTAGTAAAGGCGAGTCGCCGGGCTGAATGCCGTGCCGTTCCAGTTGGTGGCATGGTCCGGACAGTTGAGGTCGCCCGGAGGCAGCCGGACCGGGCGGCCGTCGGAACCGATGCCGCTCGCCCAGGTCAACCGGTGCAGGAACGATTTGGAAAGCAGCCGCTCGCCGGTGGTGCGGTCGAATACATAGAAGAATCCATTGCGGTCGGCGTGCAACAACAGTTTGGCGGGCTGGCCCTTCCACGTGGTATCCACCAGCACGTTGGGCTCCGTGGCATCCCAGTCCCGGGTGTCGTGGGGAGTGAACTGGTAATGCCATTTCATCTTGCCGGTGGCCGGGTCGAGCGCCAGAACGGAATCGGTGAAGAGGTTGTCGCCCGGTCGCTCCCGGTCGTCCGAATTCGGCCAGGGGTTGCCGGTGGCCCAATAGAGGGTGCCGAGCACAGGATCAAATGACCCGGTGAGCCATGTGGACCCGCCGCCCAGCTTGTAGCCGGGCCCTTGCCAGGTTTCGATGCCGGGCTCGCCGGGCGCAGGAACGGTCCATGTGCGCCAGACGCGCTCGCCGGTCGTGCCGCGGTAGGCGGAAATGAAACCCCGGATCCCCCAATCGCCCCCGGCCACCCCGGCCACCACCAGGTCGTTCACGATCAGCGGAGCGATGGTGCCGCCGTACTTCTGGGGTTCGTCCCACAGAATTGCCTCCCAAACCGGCCGTCCGGTGGTGCGATTCAGTGCCACAAGGTGCGCATTATCGGTGACAAAATACACGTTTTGGCCCAAAATTGCCACGCCGCGGTTGGTTCCCAGCGACGGATCGGAGACCAATCCGGGGGTCCGGGGGCGCTGAAAATGCCAAATCGGCTGCCCGGTCGAGGCGTCAAGGGCGAAAACCTGGTTCGGACCGGTGGCATAAACGATGCCATCCGCGGCCAAAGGCACGGTTTCCAGGCCAAAATAGCGCATGTTTTCGCGGTAGTACGGAGTGTCCGGAAGGAACTGAGTCCAGAGCGGAACGGAGAAAGTCCAGGCCAGCGACAGCTTGTCCACGTTCGAGGTGTTGATCTGGGTGAGGGGGCTGTACCGGTTGCCGGAAAGGCTGCCGTTGTAGGTGAGCCAGTCGCCGGGGGCAGGGTTCCGGATGCGGTCAAAGGAGATGCCGCCGGCCGAAGCGGCCGCCGGAAGCGTGGCCCCGGGCTTCACTCCGGTGAGGGTGGCAAGAAACGCCACCAGATCCTGCCGCTCTTCGGCGGAGACGGGGGCGGGCGGCATGATCGAGGTCTTGGAATCCATCCTGCGGACAATGGAGCCCGTGGGAATGGGGTGAAAGGCGCCGGCACGGTCCTGGACAACCACGCCAAAACCGGTCTCGGCACGGGCGAATCCCTGGAGTTTGCGCCCGCCCTGAAGCTCCAGTTCAACCGGCGCATAGCCCGGGGCCAGGCGCGCGGAGGGCTCCTCCAGGGCCTG
Source organism: Acidobacteriota bacterium (assembly GCA_016870915.1). GTDB lineage: Bacteria > Acidobacteriota > Terriglobia > Bryobacterales > Bryobacteraceae > VFZY01. Next base: position 24,956 of record VFZY01000058.1, read on the forward strand.
GCGCAGTTGGTCCGCGGTGAGTTCGCGCGCCACGGTTGAGAGATCGGGTCCCAGGGCGGTGCCCCGGCCCAGGGCCATGTGGCACGCGGCGCAGCCGGCTTTGCCGTGAAAAAGCGCCGCACCCTGAGCGGGATCTCCTGGAACAGAGGTCTGGTCGGCGGTGGCGTTCAGCGAGACAACCAGCTGAACCAAGCCGTCGAGCGTGGCGGCTGGAAGATCGAAAGCGGGCATCCCGGCTGCCGGAACACCGCGCTGGATGGTGTTCCGCAGGGCCTGCGCGGACCGGCGGCGCAGGCGCAGGTTCCCGGCCAGACCCGGACCTTGCTGGGATCCCCGGGCATCGACGCCATGGCACCCCGAGCAGAGTTGGGCGTAGGACTGCCGGATCTCATTCGACGGACCCTGGGCCAGCAGCGGCGCGGCAAGAGCGAGGATGAGGGCGACGGGCCGGCGAACGGTCATGATGCGATTAGATCACATCGTCGCGGGCGCCAGCCTTGACACGAGGCAGTCAACTATAGTTAACTTTTACTGTTGATCCATGATTAGACAGGGGTCCGCTCAGGTTCGTTCCTTGCCGGAAGTCCACGGCTCCGTGCCCACCGGGCAGAAGCCGGGGTGGCGGCGGCTGTTTGCCTTTGCCGGGCCGGCCTACCTGGTGAGTGTGGGGTACATGGACCCGGGCAACTGGGCCACGGATCTGGAGGGCGGGGCGCGGTTCGGCTACCAGCTTGTCTGGGTGCTGGTGATGTCGAACCTGATGGCGATCCTGCTGCAGAGCCTGTCGGCCCGGTTGGGTATCGTGTCGGGGCGGGACCTGGCGCAGGCCTGCCGGGAGTCGTACCCGCGGCCGGTGAACTTTGCCCTCTGGGTGCTCTGCGAGGTGGCCATTGCCGCCTGCGACCTGGCCGAGGTGCTGGGCGCTGCCATCGGCCTGAACCTGCTATTCAAGATTCCCCTGCTGGCCGGGGTGGGTCTTACGGCCTTCGACACGCTGGTTTTCCTGTGGCTGACGCGGTTCGGCATTCGTGTGATTGAGGCGTTCCTGCTGGCGCTGGTGGCCACCATCGCCGGCTGCTTCCTGGTGGAGATCTGGCTGGCCCAACCGAGCGCGGCGGCCATTGCGGCCGGTCTTGTGCCCCGGCTGACGGATGAAAGCCTGTACGTGGCCATCGGCATTCTGGGCGCCACCGTCATGCCGCACAACCTGTATCTGCATTCGGCGCTGGTGCAGACACGGGACATCGGGTCCACGGATGACAACAAACGCGACGCCTGCCGCTTCAACCTGATCGATTCCGTGGTGGCGTTAAACGGCGCTCTGCTGGTGAACGGAGCGATCCTGGTGCTGGCCGGAAGCGTGTTCTTCACCCGCGGGCTGGTTGTGAACGAACTCCAGCAGGCGCACGAGTTGCTGAGCCCGCTGCTGGGTACTGCTTTGGGCAGTATTCTTTTCGCGGTAGCGCTTCTGTGCTCCGGTCAATCGTCGACGCTCACGGGCACGCTGGCCGGGCAGATTGTCATGGAAGGCTTCCTGAACATCCGCATGCGGCCCTGGATGCGGCGGCTGATCACGCGGTCCCTGGCGATTGTTCCGGCGGCCATCACCATCTCGATCATGGGCGAAAAAGGCACCTACTCCCTGCTGATTCTGAGCCAGGTGATCCTGAGCCTTCAGTTGCCGTTCGCCATCATTCCGCTGATCCAGTTCACCAGCGACAAGGCTCGGATGGGCCCGTTCGCCAGTCCGGCCTGGGTGCGGGCGCTGGCCTGGCTGGCGGCGGTGATCATCGTCGGACTGAACCTGCGCCTAGTGTGGGGCATCCTCTCCGGGTGGCTGACGGAAGCCGGGGACTGGCGGTGGCTGATCGCGGGGATCGTGATTCCTCTGGCGTTGCTCATCCTGGGCCTGCTGGCCTGGGTGGCGCTGGCCCCCATCCTGCCAGGGCGGACGCGACGGAGCGAACGGGCGGTGGAGATGCCGGCGCTTGAACCGGCCGCTCTGCCGGTGCCATCGTATCGGGCGATCCTGGTTCCGCTGGACCACTCCGACCGGGACCGCGTGGCGATCGCCCACGCGGCGGCCATCGCGCGGTCGCACGGCGCCAGGATCCACCTGCTGCACGTCGAGGAAGGCGTGACCAGCCAACTCTACGGACCCCTCAGTTCGACGGCGGAAGTGGAGGCGGGAGCGCGGTACATTGAGAGCATCGCGGCGCACTTGCGGGCCAGCCAGATCGCCGTGGAACCCGTGGTGTGTCACGCCAAGGACCCGGCGGCGGAGATTGTGGCCGAGGCGCAGCGCGTGCAGGCGGACCTGGTGGTGATGGGCGCGCACGGGCACACCGGCATCAAGGACCTTTTGCTCGGGAATACCATCAACCGGGTCCGGCACGAGTTGACCGTGCCGGTGCTGGTGGTGCGGTAGTAAAGCACAAAGCGACTTTCCTGTTTTCAGCGGGTTATACTATGGTGTGCTGATGAGGTTTCTCCTGGGCCTGGCGGGCCTTGTGGCTGTGCTTCCCGCCGTTGGCGCGACGTTTGGCACGGTGGTTCCGCTGGTTGGCGGGGCGTCGGATATCGTGCTGGATTCCGCGCGCCAGCGTTTGTACCTTGTGGTGGCCGCCTCAGACCGCGTGGATGTTTACTCCATTCCCCAGCGCCGCTTCCTGACGCCAGTGCGCGTGGGCTCACTTCCTCTCTCCGCCGACATGTCGCGCGATGGGAAGCTGCTCTATGTCACCTCCCACAACTCGTCGTCTCTCGAAGTGATCGACCTGGAGCAACTGGCCGTGGTGAACCGCGTGAGCCTGCCAGCGCGCCCGGAAGGCGTGGCCGTGGGCGGCGATGAGCGTGTTCTGATTTCGACCATTGGCGCGGGCGCGAACAACCAGCAGAACATTCTTCTGGTCTATGACCCGTCGCCGGGGGCGACGTCGCTGGCGACGCTCACCGTGAATCCACCACCGCCCACGCCGCCCACGCTGCCTCCGCCGGCCGGCCGGCCGTTGCTGGCCAATCGAAGCTACCTGCAGACAACAAACGACGGGCAGTACATCATCGGCGTGAACCTTCCCAACAACAACTCCCGCACGGTGTTCGTGTATGAGGCCGCCTCGCGGACCGTGTTGCGGAGCCGCACCGTGGCCAACGTTTCAAGTGTCCTGTCCGTGGCGCCGGACGGCTTGAAGTTCATGGCCGGTCTGACCCTTTTCGACACGCAGACTTTGGAAGTGCTCGCCCAGCAGAATCTGGCCAATGCGCCATTTCCGGTACCCAATGGCGTGAACTTCAACCTGCAGCAGAATCAGGGCGGCAGCATCTTCGCGCCGGACGGTTCGGCGATGTACGCGGGTTTCAACATCGCGCCCCTGTCGAATCCTCCGGTGCGCGCCAACATCTCCGAACTGATGATCAACGATCCGGACAATCTCCTCATCCGGATGGCGCTTCAAATGCCGGAGAACCTGGCCGGCAAGATGGTGATTACTCCCGACGGCGGCACGCTGTTTGCGCTGTCGGAGTCCGGCTTTGTGATTGTGCCTTTGAATCAGGTGTCCCAGAATCCGATCGCCGAACCGACATCGAACGTGTTGCTGCTGAAATCGGATCAGTGCGGCGTCACGGCACGGGAACGGGTTCAGCAGGTGGGGATCCGGAATGTGACCGGCCGGGGGAATCTGGGCGCCACCAACGTCGCACTGCTGCAACAGCAGATGCAGGGCCCGGGCGGATTGGGCGGACCGGGTGGCCCGGGTGGCGGTTTGCCAGGCGGCATCATCATCATTCTGCCGGGACCCGGGGGACCGGGCGCAGGCGGCCCCGGCGGACCGGGTGGACCGGGTGGGCCGGGCGGACCGCTGATCGGGGGGTTCCCGGCGCCGGGCGGCAATGCTCAACAGGCCACAGCGCCCGCGGTGCGGCCGGAATTCACGCCCCAGGGGCTCAACGTCAACTTCTCATTCAACAACAACGCCGCGCGGACCGTGGGCACGGTGAACCCAAGCCACGACTTTCTGGTGCAATCGACGGGCGCGATCAACGTGCCGCCGCGAATCCGGGTCTATCAGAACTCGCGGAACTCGGAAGCGCGCGGGGACATTCTGCCGGTTGAGACCGGTGTGGCGAACAACGAGGGGCTCGAGGACATGGTGTTCGACGCGAGCCGGAACCGGATCTACGTCGCTAATTCGGGCAAGAACCGGATCGAGGTGCTGGACACGCGTACGAACCGCTTCATGACCCCGATCAAGGTGGGCCAGTTGCCGCGGTCGCTGGCTATTTCCACCGACGGAGGGACGCTGTATGTCGCCAATTCGGGCGGCGAGAGTATCAGCACGGTCGACCTGAACCGGATGGAACTGAGCGAAAGGGTCCGCTTTCCGCCCATTCCGTTCAACGCGAACACGCCCATGGTGACGCCGAGCATCATTGCCCCCACGCAGCGCGGTGCGCTGGTGATCATGAACAACGGCACGCTGTGGCAGATTGTCGGCAACGAGATTGTCCCCCGCCAGGTGAGCCGCATCATCGGCACGGCGACGTTGCCGGCGCCTCGAACCATGGCCGCCACTCCCACGGGAGAAAACGTCCTGGTGCTGGCCGGGAACGGCTTTGCGTATCTCTACGATTCCGCCCAGGACGACTTCGTTCAGGCCCGGCAGGTCTTTGCCCAGAATCAGTTGCAGGGCTACTACGGGCCGGTCACCGCCGGTCCACGAGGCCAGTATTATGTGGTGAACGGGACGGTTCTGAACCAGGCGCTGACACCGATTGCCAGCGCCACAACGCCCACGCCGGGACCCGGCGGCCAGATCAATCTGACCAACGTTCCCATTCCGGCGGTGGCGTCGGTTGGCCCGACACAGTTCCTGCGGATGTCGATTGCAGCGACCCTGCCCGGATTTCCCGGCGGCCCGGGTGGTCCCGGTGGCCCGGGCGTCCCCGTGGCGGGACCGGAGCCGATGCTGGAACTGGTGGACGCCAACACCGGCAACGTCATGCGGCGCGTGACCGCCATTGAGCGTCCGCTGCTCACCCAGCAGGGCAACCAGCGCGTGAACGTCAACGGACGGACTCTGGTTGTGGACTCCTCCGCGAGCAATGCCTATCAGATCACGGCCAGCGGTGTCAGCATCGTGCCGCTCGACGTGGTTCCGGTGACCGACCGGCCCACGCCGAACAACGGCGGCACCGTGTCGCTGGCAAGCTACACAACCGCGGTGGCGCAGGGCGGGCTGATCTCGATTTTCGGCCGGAACCTGGCGGACACCGACATGGCCAGGACTCCGGTGCTGCCCACCATGATGGGTGGAGTGTGCGTGACGATGGGCGCAACCACCTTGCCGCTCATCATGACATCGCCCGGGCAGATCAATGCCCAGATCCCGCCGGAACTGGCAGCCGGGCGGTACGCCATGACCATCCGTTCGGTGACGAAAAAGGCGGCATCGATCGCGCAGCAGATCACCGTTTCCAAGTACGCTCCGGCGGTGTTCGTCGACCCGGAGTCCAATCAGGCCGCCGTCTTCCACTCCGACGGCTCCTATGTGACACAACCAAAACCGGCCAAGCGCGACCAGCGGCTGACGCTGTTCGCAACCGGGCTGGGCCCCACCAAGGGCGCCCCTGTGATTGGCGGCAATCCGGCCCCCGGAGGCCCGCTGGCGGTGACGGACGATGTCGACGTGTTCTTTGGCGACCCCACCATCCGAGGGTCGGAGATCATCGTCGAGTGGAGCGCATTGGGGCTGACGA
>VFZY01000059.1 GCA_016870915.1 Acidobacteriota bacterium
CCCGTTATCTCCGGCACGGCCCGCGGCCCCGGCGCCGCCCAGGCCCATTCCGCCCGCGCCGGCCGCCCCACGCCCCGGCCAGATTCTTGGCCCCCGCCAGCCACTCCCGGCCGAACCGCGCCCGCCGGCCAGCCGGCCGTCCCTTCCGCTCGCTCCCAAGCCGGCCTCCGCGCCTCCGCGTCCGCCGCAGCCTCCCGTTTCCGCCGCTCCCGGCGCGCCCGCGCCGCCGCGTCCGCCCGTGCCTCCCTCCCGGCCGGTGCCTCCGACTGTCGTGACGCTGCCAGGGACCTCGGCGCCCGGTGCCCCCTCTCCGCGTCCGCCCCGTCCTCCCGCGCAGTTGGTGGGCCAGCCTTCGGCACGGCCGGTGGTTCCGCCACGGCCCGACATGGTGGCCAAATTGGCCCAGGCGCCCGGACGATCTCTTTATCCGGGTGCTCCCCAGGCCCGCCCGGGTGCTCCGCTCAGACCGCCGCAGCCCGGCACTCCCGCCCCAGGCCAGCCCTTGTACCGCGGGCCCATGCGGCCCGGTCAGGGACCCCAGGGGCGCGGCCCTGGTGGCCCCGGTGGTCCCGGAGGCCCTCCGGGCGCACGTCCCGGCATGGCAGGCCGTGGGCGGGCCATGCACCCCACCACGCCGCTCAGGCCCGAAGTCGCGACACCCATTCCAACCGGCGATCAGCAGCGCCGCCTCCAGGCCAAACGCGCCCAGGTCCGCCAGCGCGAGGAGCAGGAAGGGAAGCTGGTTGTCCAGGTCCGCAAGGAACAGCAGGTGGTGGCGGTCAACCGCGAAATCACCATCGGCGAAGGCATTACGGTTAAGGAACTGTCGGAAAAGCTCGGCATCAAGGCCAATCTGGTCATCAAGAAGCTGGTGGAACGCAAGATTTTCGCCACCATCAATCAGCATCTGGACGTCAAGCTGGCGGAGGAACTCGCCCGCATGTTCGGTGCCGAGACCAGCCACATGACCTTCGAGGAGGAGGCCGCCTTCTCGGACGAATTGGCCGAGGATCCGGCCCACCTCGTCACCCGGGCTCCCGTGGTGACCATCATGGGCCACGTCGATCACGGCAAGACATCGCTGCTCGACGCCATCCGCAGCGCCAATGTCGCCGCCGGTGAGGCCGGTGGCATCACCCAGCACATCGGCGCCTATCTCGTTCAAAGGAATAACCGCGGTATCGTATTCATCGATACACCCGGCCACGAAGCCTTCACCCGGATGCGTGCCCGTGGCGCCAAGGTGACCGACGTGGTCATTTTGGTGGTCGGCGCCGACGACGGCGTCATGCCGCAAACCCTTGAAGCCATTGACCATGCCCGCGCCGCCAAGGTGCCCATCGTCGTTGCCATCAACAAGATCGACAAGCCCGATGCCCAGCCGGATCGCATCAAGCAGCAACTGGCTGATCGCGGCCTGCTCGCCGAAGATTGGGGCGGCGATACCGTCATGGTACCGGTCTCGGCGCGTGAGAAGACCAATCTCGACCTGCTGCTTGAGATGGTGCTTCTGGTCACCGACATGCTCAACCTGAAGGCCAACGCCAACCGGCAGGCCATCGGGACCGTCCTCGAAGCTCAACTCGACCGCGGCCGGGGCCCCGTGGCCACCGTGCTCGTGCGCAACGGTACGCTCAAGGTCGGCGACTACTTCATCTGCGGCCAGGTCTTCAGCCGCGTCCGGGCGATGTACGATGACCGCGGCAATCAGGTCCGCGAGGCTGCACCCTCGACACCTGTAGAGGTTCTCGGTCTCGACTCCCTGCCCGATGTGGGAGAGTCCTTCCAGGTCACCACCGATACCGCCAAAGCCAAGCAGATCGTTCTCTATCGTGAACAAAAAGCTCGCGATATCGCCATGGCTAAAGGCCGGCTGACCCTTGAGCAGCTCCACGCCCAGCTCAAGGAAGGCGAGATCAAGGAACTCAACCTGATCATCAAGGCTGACGTCGGCGGCTCCGCTGAAGTGCTGGGCGAAACGCTCCAGAAGCTGTCAAACGACAAAGTTCGTATTCGGGTCATCCACACCGGCGTCGGCGCCATCACCGAGACCGACGTGCTCCTTGCTTCGGCCTCCGAGGGCATCATCATCGGGTTCAACGTCCGGCCGGAGCGCAACGCCGTGGCCGTGGCGGAGCAGGAAGCCGTGGATATCCGGCTCCATACCATCATCTACGAGCTTGTGGATGAGATGAAGAAGGCCATGACAGGCCTGCTTGAGCCTGTGGTCAAGGAAGTCTTTAAGGGCCGCGCGGAGATCCGCGATGTTTTCCGCATCACCAAAGTGGGTACTGTCGCCGGCTGCATGGTGCAGGACGGCGTCATCACCCGCGACTCTTCCGTCCGGGTCCTCCGCGACAATGTTGTGGTTCACACCGGCCGGCTTGAATCGCTCCGCCGCTTCAAGAACGACGTGAGCGAAGTGAAGAGTGGCTTTGAATGCGGCATTGCGCTGGCCAATTTCCAGGATGTGAAGCCGGGCGACATTCTGGAGGCATTCGTCACCGAAAAGGTGGCCCAGGTGATCTTCACCTAAAGGAACGCGATGCCCTCGGTGGGTGTGCTGACTCTTGAGCTACACTTTCCGGAATCGCGTTCGCTGAAGGATAAACGCCACTACGTCAAGGGTTTAAAGGACAGGCTCCGCCGCGGCTTCAACGTGTCGGTGGCCGAGGTGGGTGACCAGGACGTGCTCACCCGCGGCCTCATCGCCGTCGCCACCATCTCCGAGAGCCATGCCTATGCCGCCCGGGTGCTCGAAGAGGTGGAGCGTGCCGCCGCCGATTTTCTGGGCCCAATGCTTGTGGATGCCACCTGCGAATGGCTACCCTGAAGGTTGGAGCAGATTCCGGCCGCCCATGGATCCCCATCGTTCTGAACGCCTCATCGAGGCGATGCGCGACGAACTGGGCGAACTCATCGCCTACGAAATGGCGGACCCCCGTGTCTCCGGGGTTTCCGTCACCGAGGTCCTGCTTTCCCCCGACAAACGCAAAGCCGCCGTCCGGCTCCACCTGACCGGGACTCCCCAGCAGCGCCAGGACGCTCTCGAAGCCGTCACCCATGCCCGTGGTTTCCTGAAACGTGAACTCGCCGCCCGCCTTCAGTTGTTTCGTATGCCGGAACTCTACTTTGAGTCCGGCGCCGAACTGGGTCCCGAAGCCCGGGTCGAAAGCCTGCTTAGGAGAATGCGCCGGGGACGGCCCCGCGACGGTCGCCCGGACGAGCAAAAAAGTACCGCCAAATGAAACAGTTTATGGTACTTTTGTTGGTAGCCCTCCATCCCGGGCGAGCAGCCGAGCTTCTTCGTCTCGAATCGAGCACCGACGCCATGGGTGGGGCCTTCACCGTCATCGCCTATGGCGAGGACCGGGCGAAGCTTCAGAACGTCGTGGGCGAGGCCCTGGACGAAGTTCGGCGCCTAGATCTACTGTTGTCAAACTATAAGGTGAATAGTGAGTGGAGCGACATGAACCGGCGGGCCCCACGCGAGGCCGTACCGGTCCCGCGTGAGCTGTTCCAGCTCCTTGCACGGTCTGAGTCCTATAGTCGTAGTAGCAATGGCGCGTTTGACCTCTCCGTTGGTCCGTTGATGCGGGTCTGGGGCTTCTACAAAGGCAGCGGAAGGTTCCCGCACACTGCCGAGGTGCGTGGCGCCCTGGCTGCCGTAGGCTATCAGAAGGTCCAACTGGACCCGGCTAACTCCACCGTCCGCTACCTCCACCCGAAGACGGAACTCGACCCCGGCGGAATCGGCAAGGGCTACGCCGTGGACCGTGCCGTCCAGATTCTTCGGGCCAGCGGCGTCTCAATTGGGTTCGTTTCGGCGGCTGGCAGCAGCCTCTACGGCCTGGGCGCACCGCCCGGCGAGAAGGGTTGGCGGGTGTGGCTCCGACACCCCATTGACAACAGTAGAACAGTCGCCCGTGTGGAACTGAAAGATCAGTCCATGTCCACCTCGGGCAACTACGAGAAGTTCTTCCGCGTGGGCGCCAAGGTCTACAGCCATATCATGGACCCGAGGACCGGCTACCCATCGACGGGAATGCTTTCTGTTTCCGTGATTTCGCCCGAGTGCACCGACAGTGAGGCCTGGACGAAACCGGTGTATATCAACGGCCGCCCGTGGGCGGCGAAAAACTTGCCAAAAGGGTTTTCTGCCTTCTTGTGCGAAGACGGATGGGACGTAACATGCGCGTGGCTCCAATGAATAGTCGTTTTCTCGATGCCTGCCGCCGCCGGGCGACCGACTGCCGCCCGGTCTGGTTCATGCGACAGGCCGGACGATACATGAAGCAGTACCGGGAGATCCGGGCCAAAGCCGGAATCCTCGAAATCTGCAAACGTCCGGACCTCGCCGCTCAGGTCACACTCCAGCCGGTCGAAGCCCTCGACGTCGACGCCGCCATCGTCTTCGCCGACCTCCTGCTGCCCGTCGAACCCATGGGCCTGAAGCTCAAGTTCGTCACCGGCGAAGGCCCTGTGATCGAAAATCCGGTCCGTACTTCGACCGATGTCGACTCTCTCTCCATCTCCAACACTGACGAGCTGGCCTACGTCGGCGAGAGCATCCAGATGGTCACCCGCGCCTTGGCCGGCCGGGTCCCTGTTATCGGCTTCGTCGGCGCGCCCTTCACACTGGCCAGCTACATGATCGAAGGCGGCCCGTCCCGCCACTTCCTGCGCACCAAGCAGCTCATGTATCGCGATGAGACCCTCTGGCGCCGCCTGATGGGCAAGCTCGTGGACGTGCTCGGCCCGTTCGCCCTGCTCCAGGCCGCCCAGGGAGCCCGGGCCATCCAGGTTTTCGATAGCTGGGTGGGCGCGCTTGGCCCGGATGACTACGTGCGGTACGTCGCCCCGTACTCCCGCGCCCTCATCGAACGGATCCGCACCAGCGGCGTCCCGGTGATCCACTTTGGCACCGGCTGCTCCGCTTTCTTCAAGGAACTCCACGCCGCGGGCGGCGACGTCATGGGCGTCGACTGGCGCATCAACATCGACCAGGCCTGGATGGACATCAGCTACCGCTCCGCCGTGCAGGGTAATCTGGACCCGGCGGCCCTGCTCTCGCCGCTGCCCGAACTCCGCGCCCGGGTCCACGAACTCCTCAAGCGCACCGGCAGCCGCCCGGGCCACATCTTCAACCTGGGCCACGGCATCCTGCCGGAAACCCCGGTGGACCACGTCCGCGCCGTGGTCGACTTTGTCCGTGAGTTCCGGCTCTAACGCAGCCGTCATCGGCGGCGGCATCTCGGGTCTCGCCGCGGCCTACTACCTGAACCGGCAGGGCATCCGGCCCCTGCTCATTGAGCGCGCCCCGCGCCTGGGCGGCGTCATCGAAACCACCACCATCGACGGCTGCGTCGTGGAAGGCGGCCCCGACAGCTTCCTGGCGGCCAAGCCCGAAGCGCTGGAACTCATCCGCGAACTGGGCCTCGAAGACCAGGTGATCGCTTCGAATGACCACCAGCGCGTCACCTACATCTGGCGCCGAGGCCGCCTGCTCCCTCTGCCCGACGGCCTGATGATGATGATTCCCACCCGGTTCGCACCCCTGGCCTCAAGCCCTCTGCTGTCCTGGCCTGGCAAGCTCCGCATGGCGTTCGATTTCGCCCAACGCCCTGGCCCCCGGCCCGAGCGGACGGTCGCAGCCTTCTTCCGTGCTCATTTTGGCCAGGAAGCCGTTGAGTATCTGGCTGAACCGCTGCTCTCCGGGGTTTACGGCGGCGATATCAACCGGCTGAGCGCGCCGGCTGTGCTCGGCCGGTTCACGGATCTCGAAGAACGCCACGGCAGCCTCATCCGCGGCCTGCTCGCGGCGCGGCGCAGCGCCCCGCCCACGGGACCCCTGTTCCGGACGCTGCGAGGAGGGCTGGGCCAACTGGTGAATGCCCTGGAGATCAGCAACACCTTCGACCGTCTCACCGGCACCGTGGAAGCCATCGAACCCGGTTTCCGCCTCCGGGTGGACGGCCAGTGGCTGGAGACCAGCCGCCTCGTCATCGCCTGCCCGGCCTGGGAGGCTGCCCGGCTCCTATCCAGCTTCGTTCCGGATGCCGCCGAGGGACTCGCCGAGGTGGAGTACACCTCGTCCGTGACGGTCGCCCTCGGCTACCGGCCGCAGGACGTGCGACACCCCATGCGCGGGTTCGGATTCCTGGTCCCGAAGCGTGAAAACCGCCAGTTGCTCGCCTGCACCTGGGTGGGCCGCAAGTTTGACCACCGTGTGCCCGCCGAACGTGTCCTGCTTCGCTGCTTCCTGGGCGGCCAAGTCCCGGCCGGCGACAACGCCGTGCTTGAAGCCGTCCATTCCGATCTGGCTCTGATGATGGGCCTTACGGCGGAGCCTCTGTTCCACCGCGTCAGCCGCCTGCCCCGTTCGATGGCCCAATACACCTTGGGCCACGGGTCCCGCATTGACCGTGTGCGGAACGCCGTGGCCCAAGTTCCGGGACTCGCCTTGGCTGGAAACGCCTACCTTGGCATTGGCTTGCCGGACTGCATCCGTACCGGCCGGCTGGCCGCCGAAAGTCTGGCCCGCCGCGCCTGAATGGACTGGCGGCCCTGCTCATCGCCGGGGGCCAGCCGCACCTCCGCGGCGGCCAACGCCTCCAGCGCCCCGCTGCGGTCGCCCGTCCGCTCGCGGAATCGCGACAGGGTGAGAAAGCCCTCCGATGTAGCTTTTCCCAAACGCAAATCGAGCATCCATTGCAGGTTCTCCTCCGCCGCCTTCCACTGGCCGAGGTTCATCCGAGCCTCGGCCAGAAGGCGGTACAGCTCAACGTCATCCGGGTTCCGCTTGCGTAACGTCTCGCCCAGTTCGACCGCCTGGCGGTTCTTGTTTTCCAGGACGAGCGCCGCCAGCCGGGCCCTATCCGGCGCCGGGTCAGCAGTACCCTGACCCAGCACCGGAACCACCGCCGCGATCGCCAACAGCAGACTCCGCATCATGACGCCATCTCCTCCACGCTGCTCAAAGCCGGCCGCCGGTTACGGCAGACAAGCCGCGCCCACGCCGCCCGTGCAACCCGGTTCACCCGGATCGATGTGGCGCCGGTCACGGCCACTTGGCGACGGCGCCAGGAACGGGAACGCACCGGCGTAGGGGGCGTCGTTCACGTTGACGCCATCGCCCAACCGGTTGTTCGGAGCCACGTTGAACGCCGGATTCAGCACTCCCACCACCGCGCGCAGAGCGATGTCCGTAACGTCATCCTGCAAACGCCGGCCGTTGGGGAACCCGGCGCCATCGCCGCCCAGCAGACCCAGCCGGTTGATGGACGCCTCGGGGGTTGGCGCAACGCCGGTGTTGAGCCGGAGCATGTCAGCCACCGGGCCCGTGGGCGTGCCTGTGGCCGCGATGGGCGGCGTGTAGACAACCAGCGGGAGAAGGTCCGTACGCGGAGCTGGAGGGATGGCCACGGCGCCACCGAAGGCGGCGTTGATCACCCGGGCCAGCAAGGGATCCAGGAAGAAACTGGCGAACTGGCCGTCGTTCTTCGGCTGATCCATGCTGAAACGATCCTTGAAGCCTGTGCCGATGATTAACTCATTGATCAACGGGTTGCCCATCCGCTGCACCTGCTGCCAGTTGCCGGAGCTCTGCTGAGAGAGCGGCGCACGGCGAACCGTCACGCGCGGACGGGAGGTGCTGGCCCACACACCGATGGTGGCGGCGGGCGAGGTGGCGGGCTCGATGGCGCCCGTCCTGGTGAGCATCGAGATGGGCACTTCCACCGCGATGGAGTTCACCGAATAGCCGGACACAAAGTCGGCCGCGTAGTTCGTCAGCGAAGCGTCTTCAGCCGGGGACAACACGGGGAACTTGTGGGTGTTCAGCGTGTCGAACGCGCCGCCCAGGTCGATCCAGAACCCGTCATCGGTGTTGCCGGCAAAGGTCCGCACGCCATTGGTCATGGTGTAGACCGAGGCCGAACGCAGAGCCGCGTGGTCCATCGTCCGGGGACCGGCATTGGCCGGCAAGGCAAAGGTAGGCCCGCCCGCGGTGAGCACGATGGGAATGCCGTTCTTCACCATCGTCACCGAGTAGCTCTGGCGCAGCCCGAGTCCCGGAGAACTGAAGGAGTTGATCTGAGGCGGCACAATCGGTGTTCCCGGGGGGACCGGCGCCGGGGAATTGGTCGGTGACACGATGCCGGCGCCCGCGCCCACGAAGCTTGTGAACACGCCGGGCAGCCGCAGTTCGGTGCGGAACCGGAATTGAAACACCACGTCTTCAACCGCGTCGTGGTTGTTGTCCACTTTCAACTCGTAAAGAATTTCGTCGTCGAAGGGGAAGTAGTTGGGGCCGTTGCCGGGCTCAAGCAATGGGTCCACGCCCATGATCAGCACGATGTTGTTGGTGCGGCCCGGCTCATAGCTGCGGAACGCATAGACGTCGGTGATGTCGGCTTTGTGGTCAAGCGCCGTGATGGGCGCCTCCCGGTGGTTGGCTGCCGGAAGCGGCGGTGCCATCATCAGCACCGAAAGCGGCACGGCGAGTATTGAGTGAATACTCCGCCGGTGGAACAGACTCATGAATCTTCTCATGGATACACTTCTCCTCTATGGTTTGGTTGTGAGACTGGTTTGGTCGTAAGACTGGTTTGGTCTTGAAATTGGTTGGTCCGGCAGGCCGTGTCACCGGCGCCGGCGCAGGAAAATCAGCGAAGCGGCTCCGGTTGCCAGTAGTGCCGTAGTGCCAGGCTCCGGAGTCTCATGGTATGTGTTGTAAAAGCCGCCCAGAAACGCGCTGCCGGTGAGTCCGCCGTCAATCGTGACAGTGTCGATCACGCCCACGCTCCACACCGGTGCAAAGTAACCGGACACGGTAAGCTCCTGGTCCACGCCGATGTCGAAGGCGATCAGTGTCAGGTCCGCCACGCCGGCGCAGTGGCCGCCGAAGCAGATCTCCTTCACCAGGGTGTTCGCGCCGTCCCCGTTCACGACCGATCTCACCAGCCCGCCAGTCACACCGATAATCGGATGCAGCAGCGCTGTCACCAGATAGCTGAAGGACAGCGTGTCAGAACTTCCAGCCCCCACACCCCGGTTCACATTCCAGCCGGACTGCACAGTATACGGGGCAAATGAGCCATAGGCGGCCGCTTGATCGCCGGCCACCGTGGAAACGGGCAGTCGCTCAAAATGCGAGAGCAGCTTGTCGCCCAGGATGCACCCCCCCGTGCCGAGCGCGACGTATTCATCCAGTGTCGCGTTCGCCACGCAAGCCATGGGCGCGGCCTGTGCGGTGGCGGCCAGACCGGCGGCCAGGCAAAGGTTCAGTAGTTGCCGATTCATTCAATACCCTCCCGATATGCGACCCGCTCGCGTCGAGTCTGATCTCTACTACGGGTTGGGTGAAGAATCGGATGGGATTTTCTTGCGGAGGGGCTGAAGGGGGGAAAAGGAACAGGGGCGGGAGGAGGAGTTCCCGCCCCTGGATGCTCGAATTCGAGGACAACCTTGTGGAATCTGTAATGGTAGTGCGCGCCCCGGGAGGTTTCTCTCACATTTTTTTGAAAAAATGTTTGGGGACCCGTTGCGGTACCCTTGAATTCGTCATGAAACCGGCATTCCTTCTCCTGCTGATGGGCACGGCGGCACGCGCGGCGGTGCTGGAAGGCCGGGTATTCGACCCGTCGAGCGCCGTGGTTCCGGGCGTTGAGGTGCGCCTGCTCCGCGAAGGGCAGGCGGCGCTGTCCGCGAAGTCCGGGCCGGATGGCTCGTTCCGGTTCGACGGCTTGCCGGCGGGAGGCTATCAGGTTCAGGTGCTGGCGCCGGGCTTTGTCCGGTTTGAGCGCGGGGTTCGGGTGAGCGATGAGGCCCCGGTGTTCCTGGCCGCCCCGCTGAGGCTGGGTGAGATTGAAGAGACCATCACGGTGACGGGCGCGGGCACGGCGCGGCCGCAGGCTCGAACGCCGGAGCGGATTCGGGTGGGTGGCAACGTGACGCCTGCCCGGATGCTGGCGGCGCCAAAGCCGGTGTATCCAGCCGAAGCGCAGTCGTCGGGGCGCGAGGGCGTGGTTGTGGTTCGAGCCGTGGTGGGGGTGGAGGGCAAGGTGCTGGGCGCGACCGCGCTGCCGGGGTCGGATGCGGTGTTGGCGCCGGCGGCCTTGGATGCGGTGAAGGGGTGGACATACTCGCCCGCGGAACTGAACGGAAAGCCCGTGGAATTCGTGGTGACGGCGAACGTCCGGTTCGTCCTGCGTTGATGTCAAAGCGGCAGTGTCATAGCGTGAGTGTCATAGAGATAGTGTCATAATCGAGCGAGTCGCACCAGGGACGCAGACTGCCCGGTGCGGCAAAGGAGTACCTATGTGCGATTTGGATCATTTTGAAGAGGATAGCCAGGAATACGAAGCTCGCGGGCTGGTGACGCGAAAGCGGTTTGGCGCCATTCTCGGCGCAGGCATCGCCGCCGTGCTGCCTCAGACGGCGAACGCGGTGGCGGTGGTTGAGGCGGAGGTCACGGTGACCACGCCCGACGGCACGGCCGACTGCTACTTCGTCCACCCGGCGAGCGGGTCCGCGCCCGGCGTGCTGATCTGGCCCGACATCTTCGGGCTGCGTCCCGCGCTTCGCCAGATGGGCAGGCGCCTGGCGGAAGGCGGCTATTCCGTGCTGGTCGTGAATCCGTTCTACCGGACGAAGAAGTCGCCCACGGCGGAGAATGGCGCCGCCACCCCAATCCAGCAAGTGATTCCGCTGGCGCAGACGCTGAATGAGACCACGCACATGACGGACGCCAAGGCGTTCATCGGATGGCTCGATCAGCAGGCGTCCGTGGCGAAGAACCGCAAGATGGGGACCCAGGGCTACTGCATGGGCGGTCCGATCGCCTTCCGTACGGCGGCGGCCATGCCCGATCGGGTGGGAGCCGTGGCGTCGTTCCACGGCGGTGGGCTGGTGCGGGACGCCGCCAACAGCCCGCACCTTCAGGCGTCAAAGACCAAGGCGGAGTTCCTGGTGGCGGTCGCGCAGAATGACGACGAGCGGGCGCCGAAGGACAAGGAAGTGCTGAAAGAGACCTTCGCCCAGGCGAAGCTTTCAGCGGAGATCGAAGTCTACCCGGCAGCGCACGGCTGGTGCCCGCCGGACACGCGCGTTTATAGTGAGCCGCAGGCGGAAAAGGCCTGGAGCCGGCTGCTCGTGCTGTACGGGAAGCTGTAGGTCTACTCAGACGGGCCGATCTCCGGCGCCGGATGACAATAGCCGTCAGGCTTCCGCAAGCCAACAGCGCCAACCAGCAAAAGCCCGCCTCGGGAACGATTGCCGCCGGCGCGGACAGCACCAGAGGATCTCCAGACCAAAGCGGCTCGGATGCGTTGCTGCCGAATCTGGCAATCCGGGCTTCTGGAACAACGGTATCCCGGTTCAACCTGCGGTGAACAGTCGAACAAGCCTCGCGTGCCGATTCAGGCGTTAGATCGCTTGGTGCGCCCGCGCAATGCGAGAAAGCCCGCCAGTACCGGCAGAACCAGGGCCCAAGCTGCCGGCTCGGGAACTGGCGGCGCATACCCAGAGCTCCAAACACCGGTTTCGAGCTTGGCGAGGTTGATGTTACCCTGCCCAAGACCATAGACGCTGCCAAAACTGATCGCGTTGCCGAAGAGGAAATCGGTATGCCCCGCATATCCCTGAAGCACCTTCACGCCGTCGATCCAAAGATCCGCAGTTGGGCTGGAGGGCGCTGCGGTTAGTTCGACCCAGCGATAGGTTGAAGTGTCGGCCGCAAATGCCCGGCTCAACTCAGACCTTCCTGAAAAGACCCTGTCGTTTACGCCAATCCTGCCGTCGCCGAAAAGGCCAAAGTCATAGCGGCGCGACCCCATGCTGAGTGCAATTCCGCTTCTGAAATGCGGATCGATCGGGGTGCCGCCCAACGGTACTATTCTGGCCACGAGGGTCATTCGCCAACCAGTCGTGAACGCTGTGTCTCGCTCCGCGGTTGTCATAGAATGTCGGTAGGTGAATTGACCCCAAAGACTGGGCACCTGCATCGCCCAAGTCTCAAGACCGAGGTCATTTGAAATGGGGAAAGCCGGCCCCACCGCCCCACAGCAGGAAACGTCCGTCCATCCCTCCGATGTAGGGTTGTTCATTCCCGAATGGAGTGCGATCGTCGTGGCATCCAAGATGCTTGCCCCGACCGCTACCGTGGTAACTAGCAGTGTTTTCTCATCCTTACTCCTTCGTCCGATGTTCATTTGGTTGCGCTTCAGGTTAGACCTTCGGCCGGTTCCGCTCTCAATCGGCTTTCGTTTGAGGCCGAAACATGCCGCGACTGAACGGCGGCTGAGTCTCGAAAAAGGACCCGGGGCCCATAAGGGCCACCGGGTCTGCCCTGAGTGGAAAACCGTCAACTATTTCCGCCACCGTCTGGTGGCAAGCAGGCCCAGGCCCGCCATGATGCTCAGCCAGGTCGAGGGTTCCGGGACCTCCGACGTCGAGATCACCACCTTGCTGAAGTAGATGCCTGCGTCAAAAGTGGCTGTACGGGCCGTGACCAGCGCTAGCCTGTCCCCGGCGCCGAGCATGACCCCCAGACTGTGACTGGCTGCCGTGTTGCCCAAGTCGAGCAGATGCGTCGCCACGCCACCCGAGACCTTGTAGAGATTGACGGTGACGTTGCAGGCCGGAAGAGCGTTCGTGCAGTACGACATCGACTCGAAATCATATAGACCGGCCGATGGCGCGGTGAAGTCAAGCGTCGAATCCCCCACCAGTATCAATGAGTTCGGATCATCGGGATGGGCGGCAGTCGTGAGATCGATAAAACGCAAATCCGGGAAACCGAGTGGTGTAGTCCAGATCTGATCGGTGGCATCTGCGGCGGTTCTGGAATACAGCGTGAGGGAGGTGATCCCGTAGCCGTACGCCCAGACGCCGTTTGGGTTGGAAGCCAATGTGTAATCCACCAGAGCGTCATAGGTCGCTGCGCGTGCTGGAGTCGACAATGCGACAGTGAGGGGCACGAGGACCCACACCGCGAATGAAAACAAGGAATGAAAAGGTATCATGCGTTCGAGAATGAGGCAAGAACCGCTGTTGAGTAAAGCGACAAATAGCGACGTCGCATGATTTCGCAGCGGTTTACGAGTTGCCTCCCCAAATCGCGCGCAAGGCCAGCGGAGAACCCTGGAGAACCAAAGACGTCCTGTGGTACCTTCTTTGGAGTGCGGCGCAGAATACCGCTATTCAGCCTGGTGTTGGCCTGCTTGGCGTGCGTAGGAGACGCCGGCTTGTACCGGTGGCGGCCTGTGCAGGCCGGGAAGCCCGTCGAATTGAGGAGCGTGGTTTTCTCCAGTGGCCGCGTCAAGGCGTGCATCGAGCAGCGCGATGTCGACTTGCAACTCGCTGTCGACGGGGGCGAAGGCCCCGATGCTGTCGATGGTACTGCGTTCGGACGTGAGTGTATTCATGTAGTCCTGACCTCCCCCGGCGTTATCAAAATGGAGGTACGGACGACGAACCATCGCTACGGCAGGGGGTACGTTCGATTTCTCCCCATTGAACGGAAGGATCGTTCTGCTTCCGACGCCCTGCTGATCGCTGCCCAGCGCCAAATGACTCAGGCCGACGTGCTGAACAGGAATCCGACGAAGGCCGCAGTTCTCCTCGCCGCCAGCCAATATGCTGAGGCGGCCAGGGCGGCCCACTCGGCCAGCGACGTGCGCCGGGAAGCTGAATGCGCAACCAAACGCGCGATGATCTTCCATCGACTGGCCGAGTTTGGGGCCGCCGAAGGCGAGTACGGAACCGCCGTCGCTCTATGGCGTGCCGCCGGCGATCAAACGCAGGTATTCGAAGTGCGGCAAGACTGGGATAAACTGGCCGGCCGGTTGGGAAATCCGCGAACTCGAATTTCGGAAACTGAGTCGGTTTCCAACTGGACCAGTTCCGCCGATCAACGGCACGCTGCACAGCTTCGGGAGCACCTTGGCACCAGTCTGTATCGTAAGAAACGATTCAGCGACGGTATTCCCCACTTCGAGGCCAAGGCGCGCCTCTCCCGAATGATCGACGATTGGCGAGGGCTGGCCGGAGCCCTGGAACGCCTGGCCGAAGGCTGGCAGGAACTCGGCCAGTGGAACCAAGCCAGAGCCGCGCTGCAAGACAGGTTGAGAATCGTCAACGCGGCTTCCGACCCGGCAGGAGTCGCGGCAACCCTGGGTGGCCTTGGCACGTTGGCCCTCAGCCAAGGCAGGTACCGGGAAGCGATCCAGAGTCTCAACGAAGCTCGCGCGATGCGCCTGGAACAAGGAGACATCACAGCGGCATTCTCCGCGGAATCGTTTCTGAGCATAGCCCACCTTCGAAGCGGAGACATCGAGACTGCGCAACGCATGGCGGAGGATTCCCTGGCACGGCAGGAGGATTGGAACGTCCGGGCCTCAAACGCGGCCCGTAGCTTTATGCGGATTAAGGAGGCTGTGAGCGCCCGCACTGACGCCATCTGGCTTCGGGCCCAGCGGCTTGGCACGGCGGAGGCGTGCCGGGAGTCGCTGGCGGAAGAAAACTGGATTCAAGGACGCTTCGTGATGGAGCGCTTTACCGGCCCCCGGATTCGCGCCGCGGACATGGCAACCTTGAGAAACACCCTGGGTGTGCTTGAACCAGGAGATGCTGTTCTCTCCTTTGCGATGGGCGATACGAGCTTGAAGGCTTGGGTGATGACCCGGGATCAATGCCGAATGAGGGAGATTGGACCACTGCAACTCATTGGAGATCTTGTGGAGGCTCAAGCGCTCCAGATCGCCTCGCGGAAAGGGCATCCATCGTCCGGAAAGCGCCTGGCGGCCCTTCTTGAGCCGCTGCTTCGTGATGCCGGGCCATCCCGCCGCATCATCGTCACCGGGCACACCAACATCGTCTCACTTCCGTTCGGAGCCTTGGCCGATCCGCTCGCCCACAATGGCGAACGTCTGGCCCAGACGCGTGAACTGGTTTACGCACCCTCTCTGCTCTTCGTGGCAAAATCCCGTGAAGAATGGAAGGGGCGCGGGACACCTCAATCACTGGCGGCCCTGGGTGACGCAGTCTACGAAGAGACCGACCCGCGGAATCGCGAGCGCACCCGCCAACCGGCGATCATGGCAAGCGCGCTCGAAAGCCGTCTGCGCGATGCCGCCCGCTCAGCCACCGGATCAGAGGTGCTCCCCCGGCTTCCTTTTACCCGCCGTGAAGTGGAGCAGATACTGGAACTCAAGGGAGAGGCTGTTCAGGCCTTCCTGGGCTTCCAGGCCACGGCGCAGGCGCTCAATGCGCCCGCCGTCTTGAAGGCAGGGATCGTGCACATCGCGGCTCATGGGTTCATAAACAGCGACTTTCCCGAGTACTCGGGACTCGCATTGTCGCGTTTTGATGAATCCGGCCAACCTGTCAAGGCCTTCGTGACCGTGGACGATATCATTAGCCGCGAACGGCCGCATCGCCTGGTGGTGCTCAGCGCATGCCAATCGGCTGCCGGAAGGCAGCCAATGGCCGACTTTCCCCTGGGCCCGGCCACGGCGTTTCTACGCGCGGGGACCAGAAGCGTGGTCGCTTCCTTGTGGAAGGTGGACGATCAAGCGACTGCGGAGATGATGCGCCACTTCTATAGGGCTCTTACTGACGGTAGGACCGGCCCGGCGGCGGCGCTGGCTGCGGCTCAACGGAAAATGATTGAGAGCGGAACCTGGTCGGATCCCTATTTCTGGGCCGGCTTCGTGACAACGGGGGACTGGAAGCCTTGACTCCTTCAGTAACGCAGCCACCGTTTGTCACTGAGCATGCACGTGTGCGGGCCGGGCTCTGCCGGTTCTTCCGGGCGGACGGACACCACGACCCCGAGAACGCGGCCGACGAGGTGATCAAGCGGTTGTGGGAAGCGGCCCAGCGGCCGGGCCTCATCACCAACTGGGACGCCTTCACCGTCGCAGTTGCCAGAAACTTCGCCCTTGAGGAGCGGCGGCGCTTCGCCCGCGAGCGCCGTTCCGTCCCGCTGCCTGTCTCGCCTGATCAACTCCACTCGGATCGGGAGCACCATTTGGAGCAATGTTTCCGGACGCTCAGCCCGGACAACCGAGACCTGTTGATCGAGTACGAGAATGCGCCTGGATCATCAAAGCGAATGGTCCATGAAGAAATGGCCCGCCAAAGGAACCTGAGTCCTGGGGCGTTAGCCATGCGAATCCATAGAATCCGAAGGCAGCTCATGAATTGCGTCCGGAACCGGGCAATCGAATGCCAATGATAACCGCTCCTGAGAATTGGCCGGACCGATCGGAGGTGCGGCGCTTTCTGTTGGATGCCAGCGATGCGGCCGAAACGGATCGCATTGCCCAGGTCCTCGTTCTGAGTGAGAGCTTTGCCTGGTTTGTTGAGGCCGTGGAAGCGGAACTGGCCTCCGAGTACGTCCGGGAAAACCTGTCCGTGGATGATCGCAGGCGGTTCGAAGAGCGGCTTTCGCGCAGCCCCGGCACCCGGGAACAGGTGGAGTTCGCCCGAACGCTTGAAGGCGTGCTGGCAAAGCGGAAGCGGCGTCCGCGTTGGCCGGCATTCGCCGCGGCAGTGGCGGCAATGCTTGCCCCAATACTGTTCTGGCTCGGCTCGCAGGCGCCTGTCCAGGTGGCGTCGCTGGTGGTCAGGCCAGGTCTCAATCGGGGCGGCTCTGGGCTTGCCACGCACTCCTTTGCCGCGGGCGATCAATCGTTGATCATCGAGGTGGAGTTGTCTGGTCCGTGCGAGATCCAGTCCTCTCTCATTCGGATCGAATCTGTTGACAAGGGAACTACGGCCTGGAGTGGCAACGCCGCTTGCCGGTCGGGCCGCCTGAATCTCACGGTTCCACGAACCGTGCTGCCGTCAGGTGACTACGTTATCCATGGAGACGGAATTTCAGGGGCACCGTTTCGGGTGCTCTGACAGACCCGCCGTCAGATTCCTGCGTGATAATTTCAGCCTCCGATCACTATTCATTGGGCCATTGTGTTCAAGGCGCACTGGTCGGCCGGAGCCCTTGAAAGCCAGACCGGCAAGAATGGGGCCGATTGTTCAATCACTTCAGGGAGGGCATTGATGCGATTCGGAACGTTCCTGGCAGCATTCGACCGTGGGACCGGCCTGGGGTTGGTGCTGGCGCGCTTAGCTCTCCGACAACTGGGGCGGGAAACTGCGGCTGGCGCCGGCAATGGGTAAGTTTTTTGCTGGCCGCCCAAACTCCTGTCAGAGGATACGACATGCACGATACGCGACGCCTCACGTCCTGGACTGAGATCGCCACCTATTTGGGCCGGACGATTCGTACCGCGCAGCGGTACTCTCAAAACGGCATGCCGGTGCACCGGCACCCCGAGACGGGCGAGATCTTTGCCTACGTCCATGAGATCGAGGAATGGCGGAACCAGACGATAGAACTTCCCCCTGTCCCTGGCCCCGCGGCGCACGGCATTCCGGTCTGGGCCATGTGGACCGGTGGCGCCGTGGCCGGGGTTCTGATTCTTTTAGCTGGGCTTGTCCTTGGGCGGTGGACACACCCGGTGACCGATTCGACTCCGAAGCCCGCAGGCAAGTCTGGAGGGTTCTTCCCGGCGCCGGTGCGCCGGATTCCGGTGGGCAACCAGCCGCACGGGGTGGTGGAACAGCCGGAGATGCTCCGCCTGGTGGTGGCGAACTACCAGGATGCGAGTGTCACGATCCTCGAACCCGATTTCTCGCTGGTTGGCACCTTGCCGGTTTTGCCGAACCCGCACACGGTCGCGGCGATTCCCGGCACCAGTCTGGCCGCCGTTTCGCATGGCGGAGGGGCCCTCTCGCTCATCGATACCAAGGCGGTCCGGATCTCGGGGACCCCGATCCAGGTTGGTCCGATGATCCATGACCTGACTGTGACGCCAGACGCCCGATTCGTTTACATCGCGGCGGGTCGTGCCGGGCTGAAGCGGCTGGATCTTACGACAAGAACGCTCGAAACCTGTGGTCCCGATGGCTACGTGTCCAGCGTGGCGTTGCCGGGCGATGGCAAGACACTGGTCGCCGGGTACCAGGGCGGCGGGCCTGGCGGCTCCCACGGCCGCGATGCGATGGGTGTTTTCGATGCGGCAACGTGCCGGTTCCAGCGCAGCTTGACGGGACTGCCGAATGCCGGCTCAGGAATCCGGGTACTGCCGGATGGCGGGTTCTGGGTCCACGCGGGCGATACGTGCACCCGGCCCCGGTATGACCATGCGGGGTGTCCAATCGAAGCGGCCCAACTGTTTCACCGCTTCGGCTCTGACCTCGGTCTGGTGCGTAGCATCGGCGCTCACATCGTGCTCAACGGCCGGTATGAGCCGCTGCCGGAATCGAACGCCGTGTTCATGCCGGGCGTCGAAGCAGCCACGATTGTGGACGCCGAATCGTTCAAGCCACTTGCCGTATTGCCGGAGCCGATGCTTGGCCATGCGGCGAAGATCCAGCAGGGTTCGTATCTGGCGGTGACGCAAATCCCGGCCCGCGAACTGCTGATCTACCGGCTTCGGCTGGAGCCACCGGTGTTCCGGGCCCCCAGCGGCGCCGTGTCGTACCGAGGGCTGCCGCAGGCGCAGGCGATCGCCATCGTCTCGAGTCCCGACTTTGACCCGCGCGTGGTGGATGTCGAGAGCATTCGGATCGATGGTGAGCCGCCGGCACGCAATGCGGCCGGGCATGCCGTTGCTTACCTCGAGCCGATCGGGCCCAAGACTACAACAACGCCGGATCTGGTTGTGTTTGCCGCCAGGCCAGGGTCTGCGAAGCTCTTGACCGCGCGGACAATCACGGGTCTCGCCGTGCGCTCGCGCATCCAGTAGCCGCTCACTTCACGAGCGCCAGCGTGATGCCGTCGCCCACCGGCACCATGCTCAGCCAGACGCGGTCATCGTGGTGGAGCGCCCGGTTGAACGCCTGCACCGCCGCTGTGTCGCCGGTCTGCGGCGGGTCCTCCAGCACGCGCCCGTGCCACAGCACGTTGTCGATGGCGATGAGGCCGCCGGGCCGGACAAGGCGCAGGGCGCGTTCGTAGTACTCATGGTAGTTCTCCTTGTCGGCGTCGATGAAGGCGAAGTCGAACGTGCCCGCTTCCCCGGCCGCAAGCAACCCGTCGAGCGTATCGAGCGCCGGGCCCAGGCGCAGGTCGATGCGGTCCGCCACACCGGCTTCAGCCCAGTAGCGGCGCGCCACGGAGGTCCACTCCTCGCTGACGTCGCAGGCCACCACGCGGCCGCCGGGGGGCAGGGCCGTGGCCACCGAGAGCGAGCTGTAGCCGGTGAACACGCCCACTTCCAACGTCTTCCGGGCGCCGGTGAGGCGCACCAGCAAAGCCAGAAACTGGCCCTGCTCCGGGCCGATCTGCATGTTTCCCAGCGGCAGCAGGCCGGTCTCTTCGCGCAGCCGGGCGAAGAGCGGGGGCTCGCGCAGCGACACCTCACGCATGTACGCGGTCATCGCATCGGTCATCAGTGTGTGCGCTCTTGACATCGTTACTCTCCTTCCGCTCGTGTGCCTTGTTCCCGAGCCGTCCATTCGGCGCCGCCCAGAATGATCATGGAAGCCAGGAAGTTCCAGAACACAATGATCACGGAAAACTTGAACGGGCCGTACTCGCTTTCAAACTTCGCCAGAATCCAGGGCCACGCGAGCAGGGTGAGATACTTCAGGCCCTCAAGCGCCAAGCCCACGAAAATCGCCACGGGAAGCAACTTCCGGGCCGGTACACGGCCATTCGGCAGCAGCCAGTAGACCAGAAACAGCACCAGCATGGACGCCGGCAGCGCCACCAGCTTGAAGAACATGACCCCCGCCACCGTCACCAGCCGCGAGTTCTGGCCAATCAGCGACGCGAACCAGGACTGGTTCATCGCCGAAAACGTGATGGACACCAGCGCCAGCGAGCCGCAGGCGAAGATCAACCCCAGGCTCACCAACTGGTTCCGCAGGAAACTGCGGTTCTTCCGTATCCCCCACACCTTGTTCAGGGCCACTTCAAGCGGTTCGAAGACGCCGTTGGCCGTGAAGAGCAACAGGAAAATGCTCATCACCTGGAATGGCCCACGGCTTTCCACCGTGGCTCGCAGGTTGCGCTGCAGGAACGTTCCCAGATCGCCGGGAAACAGCTCCGCCAGCGACAGGTAGACCGCCTGCTCCGCCGCCGGCCAGTGCAGCCAGTACTTGCACAGCGACACCATCACGATGAGGAACGGAAAGAAAGAAAGCAGCACGTTGGCGGCGATGGAGAAGCCGAAGACATGCACCTCGGTCTCCATCCAGTAGCGCAGCGTGGGCAGCGACTGGCCGTAGATCCTCCGGGCGTTGCCGCCGGCGGCGTCCGTGCCGGGCCTGGCATTTGGGTCCGGCACGATGCTGCCTACGCCCACGGTCCCCTCTTCAACAAGCGGGTTCCTACGCCTGCCACTTGTAGAAATAGAAGAGCAACAGCGTCTTGCCGGTGTTTCTGATGCCGTGGGTCTTATTGGCACCGCAGTACATCATGGAACCTGGGCCCACCTTCACTGTCTTGCCATCCACGAGCAGTTCGCCCGAGCCTTCGGTGATCACCATGAACTCCTCTTCCGGGTGGGCGTGGGGCGGGTGCGGCTCCATGCCTGCCTTGAGGCGCAGGCTTCCCGCGGTCATCGATTTCACCTGCTGGGTGGGGCCGTTGAAGAAGATGAGCAGGTCGCCAAACGGCTCGCGGGTGAGCTTAGCGTCCTTGGGATCAATGACGGTGTTGGGCAGCGTGGCGCCAGCCATGGGCAGTGCGCCCAACGCGGCCAGGGCGAACAGGTCGCGCCGGGAGTTCTTCATGGTTTTTGCTCCAATCTCTTGAGGGTTTCGACAAGCACACGGCCCACCACCTGGAGGCTCGCCGGGCTTAGCTTATCCATCGTATCCTGCGGGGTGTGCCAGAACTCGTTGTGGGGGCCGTAGTCGAAGTCGATCAGGTCCAGGGCCTGGGCTCCGCGCCGGATGAACGGCATGTGGTCGTCTTCTATCACGCTGCCCGCGGTGAGGAAGTGGCTGCGGTATCCCAGCCCGGCCGCGACGTCCCACACCAACATTCTCAGCCACGCCGAGGAGTTCAATTCCAGGGCGATGCCCAGATCCTTGTCGCCGATCATGTCCACGTTGATCAGCGCCTTCAACCGCTTCAGCGTTCCGTCGGCGGCCCACTTATCGGCCAGGTGACGGCTGCCGTACACGCCGTCCACGTCGGACCAGGGTCCGAACGCCTCCTCGGCATCGAAGAAGATCACGTAGACATCGTCCTTGCGCGGCCGGCCGGCGAGCACTCGCGCCAGTTCCAGCAGAAGGCCTGTGGATGATCCGCCATCGTTGGCGCCCACGAAGCCGGGCATCTGTTTACTGTCGAAATGGCCGCTGAAGGCCACGGCACGGCCGGAACTGCCCTTGAAACGGCCCAGGATGTTGGTCATGGCGATGGGTCCGTTTGGCGTGTGCGCAGTGAACGAATCGTCCATCACTTCCGCGCCGAACGTCCTCAACTGCGCGCGGATGTAGGCCTGCAGGCGCTTGTTCGCCTCGCTTCCCGCCGGGCGGGGGCCAAACGACACCGCCTTGCGGGTGAACTCCAAGGCGGAAGCGCCGCTGAAATCGGCGGCGGACGCGATGGCAGCCGCCAGGAAGATCAGGGTTTTCGCGCCGTGCATATATATCCCAGTGTAAAGTCGCGGCGCCGGTCCAGCCAATCGAATACGGGAGCGAGCAGCGCCGGCGGCGCCAGAAACAGCGCGGCGATCACGAACAGCGGACCGGGAAAGAACTGGAGTGCGTTGAACAGGCGGCGCGAGAGCAGGCGGAAGAATCCTCCCACCGGTTGGATCTCCAGATCGGCGAGGCCTGCCCGGGTAAGCAGAAGCTGAAGCCCGTGGCGGGTGTAGCGGAAGAAGTCATGAGGCGACTGATGAACTTCCCATTCGTGCGGCACAACGATCAACACTTGAGCGCCGGGCTTGAGCACGCGCGCCATCTCGCGCAGCACCTGTTGCGGGTCCGTGACGTGTTCAAGCGTGACAATGCTGATGGCGGCGTCGAAGCGTTGATCGCCGAAGGGCAGCGCCAGCAGGTCAGCCATGGCGCTTAGGCTGCCGTAGTTCCAGGCTGCGTCGCCGATGCCGAGATCGACGCCGATGTAGCGCTGCCGCCGGAAGGCAGGGGCGTGTTGGCTTTCTCCGGCCCCGGCATCCAACACCAGGGCGTTGTCCGGCAGGCCGCTCGCGAACTGGTCCACGGCTCTTTGGATGGCGGCTTCAAAGTGCAGCACGTAGTCGCGCAGGAAGGCCGGAAGCAGGCGCGAGGCGGAGTTGTAGATCATGCCGGTTTGCGCCCTTCAATGGTAATGGTGGATCCGAACCGGCATGCGGCTTCAAACAGCGTGGGAGGCACCGAGGCGCCAACCAGCGCCAGGTAGACCAGATTGCGAAGCAGGCGCCCCTGTGGCGATTCCGGTGTCTGCCGCAGGCGCCGGGCCATGGGGTCAAGCCCGGGCGCGAGCGTGGTGGCGAGGCCGGCGGGGTTATCGCGCAGGGAAAAGTGCTTCTCGCGCACCACCTCAAAGCCGCATTGGGTGACCAGGGAGTTCAGGTCGCGGGCGCGGAAGTTCCACAGATGCCGCGGTACATCCAGCCCGTTCCAGGCATCGCCGAACAGCAGGAACTGAAACGAAGCCGCGTTCGGCACCTGCACCACCAGCCGGCCGCCGGGCGCAAGCAGTTGATGGGCATGCCTCAGGAATCCGGCCGGGTCGAAGACATGCTCCAGGACGTGGAACATCGTCAACACACTCAGGGATGCCGGCCGGAAGGGGGCCTGCAACAGATCGCCTCGCAGAACCGGGACGCCGTTGGTGTGCCACGCCACACGGGCCGCGGCATGGGACCAGTCGAGCCCCAGCGCCGGAACGCCGCGCTTCCGCAACAGCCGTGCCAGCAGAGCCCCACCACAGCCGACATCGAGCAGGGGCCCGCCGGGGGAAGCCCGCCAGGCGCGTTCAACAACCCGGACATGATCGCGCAGGACCTGACGCCGGTACCACTCCTCGAGTGCGGAAACGCGTCCGCCGCCGGGCTGAAACCAGTAATGATCCGGATAAAATGCCCCCAGTTCGCCGGGCGTTGGGCGCGGGTGCAGTTGGAGCAGTTCGCAGGACGTGCAGGCGGCCAGGGTAAACTCGCGCGGGGTGGTGCGGTAGAGCCGGTCCCGGCCCTGGAACCGGGGTTCGAAGGATGTGCCGCCGCACAGCGGACAGGGTGCGCCGGAGACGGTCACGAGGCCTGCCCGTTCAGTTCCGCCAGCGGTATGCGGTGGCGTTCGATCAAATCAGCCACTTCGGCCCCGGAGAGCCGCCGGAAACGTTTCATTTCGCGCCGTTTCCGCAGCATGCGCGGAAGGCCGGCCAGGGCTTCCAGGTCGGCTAAGAGAAGGGTGCGGGCCAGGGTCCACTTGCTGGCATGCTGCCCGGCTTCACCCCGCCCGCGGGCAGCGCTCCAGAGCCCGTGGGCCAGTCTTGCCGTGTAATAGAACGGGTTGAGCAGAAGCAGCCGCCAGGGGAACAGTTTCGCCACCAGCCACACCCGGTTTCGCTCGATCAGCCGCAGGCGCCCGGCGGACTGCCGGCCGAGGGTTGCCGCCCGGTGGTGCCGCACCACGGCCCGCGGATTATAGACGCAGTCCCAGCCGGCGATGCGGCCGCGGAGTCCCAGGTCCGCGTCGTCGGCATAGGCAAAGAAGTCCTCGTCGAAGGGGCCCACCTCGTCGATCATCGCGCGCCGGTAGATGGCGGCGCAGCCATCGGGCCAGAGGACGGACTCCTCGCGATCAAACTGGCCCAGGTCCAACTGGCCATGGCCGCGCCCGCGATTCTGCCCGTCGCGCCAAATGAGGTGGCCCGCTTTGTCGATCCGGCGCGGGTCGTCATGCACCAGGATCTTGGACGCCGCCATGCCGGCGCGCGGGTGACGGCGCAACACGTCGAGGAGTTCGGCCAGCCAGCGGGAATCCGCCTCGGCATCGTTGTTCAATAGAGCGATATAGGGTGCGCGGGAGGCAGCGATGCCCTGATTATTGGCGCCGCAAAAACCGCGATTCTCCCGATTTTCGATGAGCCGCAACGGCAGCCCGCCGAATTCGCCGCGGACCATCGCCGGGGAGCCATCGGTGGATCCGTTATCCACCACGATCACCTCAAACCGCGCCTCCCGCTGGCCGGCCAGGGAGGCCAGGCAGGCGCGCAGCAGGTCACGGCGGTTCCAGTTGACTACCACCACACAGACCTCAAATTCGGGGGTTTCGCCGGCCAAATGTTGTATTATACGATTGACCTTAACAGGTTTGAATTCATGGCGTCGCTGGGTGAGAAGCTGAAGCGGGAGCGAGAGAGGCTGGGGATTGCCCTGCCGGACCTTGCCGAGCGCACCAAAATCGCTTCAAGATACCTGGAAGCGATTGAAAACAATGACCTGTCGTGCCTGCCGGGCGAGTTCTTCCACCGTGCCTTTGTGAAACAGTACGGCGCCGCGGTAGGCATGTCGCCCCAGCAGGTGGAAGCCGAGCTGCGGAACGAAACGCCCACCTTTGGCGTGGCGGGCGAGGATAGTGTCACGGCCAAACTGCTGGACGACATGCGGGCCGGCTTGGGCGTTCAGGAACGGACTTCCTTCAGCCGGGGCATTTCGAAGCGCTGGATCGCGGTGGCCGCCGCCATGGTGGTGGTCTCGGTGTCGTACCTGGGATGGCAGAGGACACGTACCAACGAGCCTGTTCCGCGGGCGGCGCCGGTGCCGGCACCAGCACCAGCGGCGGCAGCCGAGAAGCCTGCTCCTTCGCCCGTCGAGCAGCCCCCTGCAACTGCCGAGGTGCCGGTTCAACCGGCCTCGACAGCACCCACGGGTGAGGCTGCTGCGCCGCCGGTCAGCGAGGGCGGCTGGACCGTCGCCGTGACCGCGCGCGAGGCAGTCTGGGTGGAGTTCCGGGCTGATGGAAAGTTCGCCTTCGCGGGAACGCTGAACCCCGGCCAATCGCGCGAACTGCGGGCGCGGGCCGGGGCTCAGTTACTGGTTGGGAACGCGGGCGGCGTCGATGTCACGCATAACGGCAAAGCCGTGGGACCGATCGGCCCCGCCGGCCAGGTTCGAGTGGTGGTTTTTACTGGCGAAACGGCCGAGATCCGGCAGCCGCTGCCGAAGAAACCAGCCGCACCACCCCAGACGTAGCTTCCAGTCCCTGCGTACGGCTATCTTCGGCTGGGCCTTTTGCTGCCGTAGCGGCCACGCCTCCCACGGCGGCCAAGGCCATCTCGAAGAGGTGTCTGGGTAAGACGGAGTTCGCGATCCAGTTCTGTCTGGTCAAGGTTTTGGTTGACTGGAGGAAGC
Source organism: Acidobacteriota bacterium (assembly GCA_016870915.1). Taxonomy (GTDB): domain Bacteria; phylum Acidobacteriota; class Terriglobia; order Bryobacterales; family Bryobacteraceae; genus VFZY01. The sequence goes on from VFZY01000059.1 coordinate 25,392, forward strand.
ACCGGATCCGAACCGATCACTTGCGGGTCTCAACGAGCGCCAGGAGTGCCCATCCGGTGGTGGAGACATGCTGGGCGTAGCTGGCGCCACCCGCGGGCCGGGTAGTGCCGGGCCATCCTCCCGAGGGCAGTTGGCTTTGTTCCAGCCAACGGCGCCCGCGTTCCTCAGGCGCTTTGGCTTTGTTTCGCAGCGCGATCAGAACCACTGCCGTATCAAAGACTTCCGAGGGTGATCCGGGAAAAGCTCCCCAGCCGCCATCGGAGTTTTGCCGCGCCGTCAGCGTTTCGGCAGGGCCGCCCTCCAGAACCCGTACGGCGTGATCCAGGTTTGTCCGGGGTTTCAGCGCCGCCAGCCAGGCCTCGGCCCGCCGGGCTGGTTCGGCGAACCCGGCACCGGCCTGGGCGAGGACCCGGCGTGCCAGGTGGGTGGCGAGGGGAGCGCCATAGGTGACCGGAGAGCCGGCTTCGTCGCCTGGATCAAGGGTCCAGCTTCCGTCCTTATCCTGGTCCTTTACGAGCAGCCGGGCGGCTTCCAGGAGAGGAGCGGGGTTCTGGATCAACCTGTGCTCAAGGGCCGCTGCCAGCGCCACCGAGAAGGAAAGCCTGGCCAAGCGCTTGTCGCTCACGGCCGCATTGCCGCGATTGGTGTCCCAGAGGCCGGATGAGGCCAGCCAGCGCAGGGTGCCGGGGTCGGCGTGTCCGGTGGCGAACAGGGCACGGGCGGCGTCGCCGTTGTTGTGGCAGGAGTAGCAGCCGTTTTCGCGGTTCCAGCGCGGGACCTCGGCGTTCAGGTACACGATGGCGCGGTCAGCCGCGGTCTGGCCCCATGCGGCAAAGGTGCTTGCAAGGAAGAGGGTCAGGCGGTGGGCCATGTGCGCGGGTCCAGTTGCCGGGGGTCGGCCAGGGAGACGGCCCGAACCGTAGAAACGAACCCGGGCGGCAAGGGTCCAGCGTCGGCAAAGCCGGCGGCGGCGGCCACCTCCCGATGGTGGGCGGCGCCTACCAGCGCAACTGATACCGCGGGCGCGTTCAGCACGTAGCGATAGGCGAGCTCGGCCAGCGGCATGCCTTGACCGGCCAGGGAGGCTGCCGCACTGGCCACGCCGCTGAGCGCCGGGGGCAGGGGCTCCGGGCGGTCCGTGAGGATGCCGCGCAGGAGTACGGACCGGGCAACAATCCCAACGCCCTGGTTCAGGCATCTCTCGAACAGGCTGAGCTCGGGCCAGCGGTCGAGGGCGTTGTAGGCGATCTGGAGGCAATCGAAACGGCCGTCATCCAGCGCCCGCTCCGCCTCATCCGGGCCGTAGGTGCTGGCTGCCGCGAATCGAATGAGGCCCTTCTCCCGGGCCTGCATGAGGCCGGCGGTGGTTGCACCGCGTTCAAGAACTTCCAGTGACGCCCGGTGAAGAAACATCACGTCGATGCAGTCCGTGCGCAGCTTGGCGCAGGATGCCTCGACGGATCGCATCACGGCGTCTTCGTCTTCCGCGGCGGCCTCCACCTTCGAACAGAGGATGAACTCTGCTCGCCGGCCGGCGAGCACCTCGCCGATGATGGCTTCACTGTCGCCATAGGCCCGCGCGGTGTCGATCAGGTTGATGCCAAGATCGAGGGCGCCGTGCAGGATGCGCTCCGCTTCGGCGCGGCTGGGACGCTGGCTTCCGGCTCCGGGCAGGTGATACTCCAGGCCGATTTCCACGGTGCCCAATCCGATCTCCGAGACTTCGAGACCGGTTCGGCCCAGCACCCGCCGTTTCATGCGGTAAGCACGGCGCGTGTGGCGGCCAGCGTGAAATCGACATCGGCCACGGTGTGCGCGGCGGTGAGGGAACACTGCTTGGTCATGACCGGGAAGTAGTAGACGCCGCGGCCGATCAGATCGCGCCGCATTGCCTCATCCCGGGCGGCGTCGTGGTGGGCGGCCAGATCATGCCAGTCGGCCGGCGCGTGATCCATGAAGTAAAGGCAGTAGGCCGAACCCTGGCGCGTCACGCAGGCGGTCAGGCCCATTTCCGCGATCATGGCGTTGAGCCCGGTCTCCATGCGTGCGCCCAGCGCTTCCACGTGCCGGTAGACGGCGCCGTCATCGGCCATCAGCCGTTCAAGCGTCGCGATGGCAGCGACGGTTGGCACCGGGTGCGCGTTGTAGGTTCCCGCCAGCAGGACGCGCTTTGATGGATCGGGATGGGCGAACCAGTCCATGTAGCGCCGCGGGCCGCCGATGGCCGCGATGGGATATCCCGAAGCCAGTGCCTTGCCGTAGACAGCAAGATCCGGCGTGACGCCGGCGATTGTTGAATAGCCGCCCAGAGCGTGCCGAAAGCCGGTCTTCACTTCGTCAAAGATGAGCAGGAAGCCGTAGCGGTCGGCGAGTTGACGAAGGCCTTCCAGGTAACCGGGCGCCGGGTGCATGATGCCGATGTTCTGAAGGATGGGCTCAGTGATCACGGCCGCCACAGGATAGCGCTGCACGGCCCATTCCACGGAATCAAGGTCATTGAAGTTGACGGCGTGAATCAGCGCCTGATGCGCGCCCGGGATTCCCGAACTGATGGGGGCAATGGGATACTCGCCCGGCGACACGCGCGGCCCCAGGCGCTCAAGCGGCGTCATCAGGTTGCACGCCACGTCGTTATGCCAGCCGTTATAGCCGCCCTGCATGACGATGACGTGATCGCGCCCGGTGATGGCGCGCGCCGCGCGGATGGCCTGATACGTGGCTTCACTGCCGGTGTTGAGGAACTGCACGCTCTCGAGGAAAGGAACCGCCGCGCACATCATCTCCGCCAGGCGGCCTTCGAGAGCGGTGGTGCCGGACCCGTACAAGCTGGCGCTATCGCGAAGCACCCGGATCACCGATTCGGTGACGTGCGGGTCATTGTGGCCCAAGAAGTGCGGTGCGAACGCGCCGTGATAGTCCAGATACTCGTTTCCCTCGGCGTCCCAGATTCGGGCTCCCTGGCCTCGGACAAAGACGATCTCCGGCGTGGTGGCCCGGTTGATCGATACCACGCCGCCGGGGATGACCGCGCGGTTCCGTTCGAGAATGGCGGCCGATTGCGGATAGCTTCTCATGAGCAACTACCAGATTGTCACGAACGCCAATCGAACACGGCGCCGGTGAGGCTCTTGTCCTTGGACCGCGCCAGTTCGTAGACGCTGACCAGATCGCGCGCCGGGACGTGGTGTGAGATGGCGGGCCGGATATCCATGCGTCCGGCGGCCAATAGATCGAGCACGTAAGCCAGGTTGCGCGGGACATCGCGCGTCTGCCCGGATCCAAAGATGCCCAGTTGTTTGCGATAGATCCAATCCGGGCTGAGCGGATTGAAATCGGGCGGCGGTTGCAGCCGGCCGGGGAAACCGAGCACTGCCACGCGGCCGTTGCGGCGCGCCAATTCGAGCGACTGCTTGTAGGCGTCCCAGGAGTTGGCCAGCAGCAGAATCACATCGGCGCCGTTGTCCTTCAATGCTGCCAGGGCCGCGTCGTCACGGCCGGTGCAATAGGAGTGCGTCGCCCCAAGCCGTGTGGCGAGTGCGGCGCGGCCTTCTTGATTGGCCACGGCGATCACCCGTCGCGCGCCCATGGCACGCGCCAGTCCGATGCCGCCGAAGCCGATGATGCCAAGTCCCACCACAGCCACGTCTTCACCCGGCACGAAGCCCACCTGCTGCAACGCCGCCAGGTTGAGTTCGGTCAGGTAGCACAGGCAGGCGATCTCCGGCGCCAGCCCCGGAGGGATCTTCACGATGAGATCCGTGACGGGCGCGATGTAGGCCGATTGATGAGGCTTGGCGGCGAACACGGCGTCCCCGGGCGCGAAGGCGGTGACGGCGGAACCTACGGCCCGCACGATGCCCGCGTTCGAATATCCCACCCAGCGCGGATATTGCGGCGCCCCGGGCACGTAGGTGGAATCGCCCAGAAAGTTGCCAAGATCGGTTCCGGTGGAGAGGCCGCTGACCTGGGTTTCGACGTAGATCTGGTCCGGGGCCAGTTGCGTGGGATCGAGCGGGGTTTCTTCCAGCCGAAGATCGCCCGCGCCATAGAGCAGTGCGCGCAGCATGAACTGGCAGTATACTCTGTTCAAAGGTCACTCATCCCGTGAAGTTCATGGCGGGGATGTGCCTGGCGCTGTTATGCGCCGGGCAGAGTCCGCGGGACGGCGCTCGCGTTCCGCTGCCCGGAAGATTTGATCAACTCGTGCTGGCGATGCTGTGGGCGCCCGAGTTCTGCGCGACACCGGCGGCGGTGGACAATCCACTGATATGCGGCCCCGGTCAGGCCTGGAGTTTCATTGCGGGTGGACTTTGGCAGGTCCGTGACCGGTCGATTCCGCGATGCGCGCCGGCCGGCCCGGGTCCGGACCGGGAATTGATCGCGCAGACGGCCGCCGTCATGCCCAGCTATCGCATGATCCGGGAAGAGTGGCTTGCCCACGGCACGTGCGCCGGCGTCCCGGCGCCGGTCTATTTCGGATTCCTGCGGTCCTCGTTTCGCGACCTAAGAATTCCGGAGGAGTTGAGAAAACCGCGCTATCCGATCACAACATCCGTGGAAGAGCTGAAGCGCCGGTTCATCGGGGCGAATCCCGCGCTGGCGGCGGGATCGGTGGGCGTGCGCTGCGACGGAGTGAACTTTACCGGCCTCCGGATCTGCCTGGACCGCGGCGGCCGCCCGGTTCCCTGCGCCCTGGCGCCTGACAACTGCGGTGAACGGGTGCGCGTGAGGCCGGTGCGATGAAGGAACTGGTGGAGCATGTCCGTACGATTCATTTCGCGCTCGCCATCCTGGCTGTATCGCTGTTTCTGCTGATTCAGCGCCCTCAGCATGCCGGGTTCCGTAAGGCTGTGGAAGATGCCGAAGCGATCCACGAACTGGCCGAGAACTTGCGGCACGAGGCCGCGGTGGGTGATGTGCTTCGGCTGGTCCGCGGCCAGCCGGAGTTGTTGCGGTTGCGGCGTTCCGGGCGCGAGGAGTGGGCCGAGTTGCCGCGGTCGCGCTACGAAGGCGCCGGAGGACGTGAGCCGGTGCTGTTCAACATCACGCTGCTTTCGGAGTTCATTCAGCTTTGGGGTGCAATCGACCTTCTGGCGCTTCTTGTCGGCGCTGCACTTGGGCGCGGCGAGGCAACTGCTGGAGGTGCAGCGGCAGATGCGGATCCGGGTCTGGCAAGCGGCCAACGTGCAACTGAGCGAGGCG
>VFZY01000060.1 GCA_016870915.1 Acidobacteriota bacterium
CTCGCTCCCTCTGGCTCATCGCTATTCGTTCCATCCTTCTGCCATTAAAGGCTGTCAAGAGGAACTTTCTACTTGGCTCGATTAGGGACTTTTCACGTGGCCGCGACATGTCCCGGCAAGAAGGGAACTAGCGAAGAGTAAAACTGTTAAAATATGTCGCACGGATTTCAAATTTCCCCCTCCCTGAATCCTAGCACGCAAAAAACACTTGGTCCATGTCCAATGGTACTGATCTTGAACTGGTACCGTCCCTACCGACGTGGAGGGCTAAGTGGCTTAGAGTGAAGATCTTGGCGATATTCTTGAGGGCCCTGGTACTGGCGCAGGCAGTGGCGGGTCTGCGGGCGGAGGTGACCTTTTCACGCGACATCCGGCCGCTGCTTGAGCGCCACTGCGTGGCCTGCCATCGGCCGGGGGAGGTGGCTCCGTTTTCGCTGCTGCGGTATGAGGACGCCGCCGGGCGTTCCCGGATGCTGGCGGAGGTGGTGCGGGGGCGGAGAATGCCGCCCTGGAAGGCGGTTCCCGCGGCTGTTCGGTTCCATGGGGCGCGCCGGCTCACAGACCGCGAGATCGGCCTGTTCAGCGCGTGGGACCGGGCCGGGGCGCCCAAAGGCGGAGAAACGAACCCGATTCCCGAGCCCGGGGACGCCGGGTGGCGGCTGGGTCCGCCGGACTTGACCCTGAAACTGCCGCGGCCGTTCCCGGTTCCCGGCGGGGGGCCTGATCTATACCAGTGCTTCGCGCTTCCCACCGATCTGCCCGGGGATCGCTATGTGCGGGCGGCCGATTTCCGGCCCGGGAACCGCCGTCTGGTCCATCATGCCCTGTTCTTCGCGGATTCCTCAGGAGCTTCGCGGCGTCTGGCTGGCGGGGCGGGGAACTACCCATGCTTCGGGTTGCCCGGCTTTCTGCCGTCGGCGGGTCTTGGTGGCTGGTCGCCCGGCAATTCGGCCTACGAGATGCCGCCGGGGACTGGAACCCGGCTTGGGCGTGGGGCGATGGTGGTGTTGCAGATCCACTACCATCCTTCGGGGCGGGCGGAGGAGGATGCTTCCGAACTGGGGCTGTACTTTGCCGCTTCGAGCCCGCGGCAGCGGCTGTTTGACGTGGCGCTGGGGTCACGTGAGATCGATATTCCGCCGGGGGCGGTGAACCACCGGGTGACCGACCATTTCACGCTGCCGGTGGATGTCTGGGCGTGGGAAGCGATTCCGCACGCGCATTATGTGGCGCGCGCCGTGCGGGCTGTAGCCGAGATGCCGGGGCGGCGCCCGCTGGTGCTGCTTGAGATTCGGGACTGGGACTTCAACTGGCAGGAGCGCTACCGGTTTGCCGAGCCGCTGCGGCTGCCCGCCGGAACCAGACTCCGGATGGAGTGGACCTACGACAACTCGGCGGCCAATGCGCGCAATCCGAACTCGCCTCCGAAGAGGGTCCTGTGGGGTCCGGGAACAGCCGATGAGATGGCCGGCCTGCACGTGCAGGTGACGCCGGTTCAGGAGGCGGATGCGGCCGAACTGGCCGAAGCGCTCTGGGGTAAGTTCATGCGGACGGTGGGCGGCGGCTTTCCCGGCCGGGCGCCTGAGTAGGCTCTATTCGGGAGGCAGGGCGCTGGGCGGGCGATTCACTTCGCCGCGGACGGCCTCGTCCACCGAGACGTTGTTGGTGGTGAGGGTCTGGCCGGTGGAGAGGTCCAGTTGATTCCTGGCCCGGCTGTAGATGGCCAGTGCCGCCACTTCCGCGGCCTGGGCCTGGGCCAGGTCGCGCTGGGCCTGAATGACGAGGAAGATGGTTGAACTGCCGAGCGCGAACTTCTTCTGTTCGGCGTCCAGGGTCTGTTCAGCGAGTGTGCGGGCTTTGAGTGACGCCTGATGCCGGGCCCGCGCCTGCTGCACGGCGATGAGCGCGTTCTGCACATCGACTCGGATGTTGTTCAACTGGCGCTGCTCTCCGAGTTCCTGCTGGCGCAGGCGCAGAGTGTCATTGGTGATGTCCGCCTGGGCCTGCCGGTTGCGCAGTGGAACGTTCAACTGAAAGCCAAGCTGATAGTCGGGAAAGTTGCGGCGGAGGATCTGGCCGAGTGCGCCGCCGTAGCCGCCGAGGAAAGCCGGGTCGACGATGCGGGCCTGGCCGGGGCGGCCGACAAAGGGCACTGAATTGATTGAGCCGATGAGGGCGTTGTTCTGGGTGCTTCCAAAGACATCGAGCGAAGGCAGCAACTGGCTGCGCGCGCCGGCCAGACCGATGCGTGTATTGTCGATGGCGATGCGGGTCTGTTCGATCTCGGGGCGGTTCTTCAGGGCCTGTTCGTAGAGGTCCTGAATGGGGAGCACGGCTTCGACAGCCGGCACGCGGATCTGATCGGTGGGGATGATGCGGGCATCGGCGATGAGCGGGTTGGCGGCGCCGGTGCGGCTTAGCGCGTTCTTGAGAATGGTCTCCTGCTGCAGTAACTGGGTCTCGGAGTTGGTGAGTTCCTGCTGCGTGCGGGCCACTTCCGCTTCTGCGCGCACGATCTCAATGGGCGCTAGTGTTCCGATCTCAACCTGCTTCTTGTTGTCGTCGTAGAGCTTTTGAGCCAGCGCGACAGCCTGGCGGCGCACCTTGAGATCCTCGTTGAAGCTCACCAGATCCCAGTAGAGGTTGATGACCGCCGACACGGTGACCATGACCTGCTGCTTGAACACCAGATCCGACACCTTCAGATTGTTCCGCGACACGCGGATGTTGCGGTTGTTGACGGCGCGGCCGAAGCCCTGCATGAGCCGCTGGGTCACCTGAAGATTGACGTTGCCGCGATAGAACGGATTGAGGTCATTGGCGGGCGAGTTCGTCGAGATGTTGTTGGTTTGATAGTTCATCGCGACGCCGGTGCCGGTGAGGAACTGCTTCTGGAGACCCATGTTGAAGCCGGTGTTCTCCACCTGGAGCGCGGTGACGCCGGTGACGAAGGAATTCGACTGGGGGTTGGTGTTCTTGCCTTGCGTGACGCCCATGTTGAAGACCGGGTCCAGGTTCGGGATGGCCGAACCGGTCACCTGAAAGAGGGTGCCGCTGGCCGCGCCAGCACCGCCGCCCTGGCCGCCGCCGCCGGTGCCTGTGCCGCCCGTGCCGCCGCCGAACCCGCCGGTGACGAAGTTCACGGCGGAGGTGGGCCCGGCTGTGATGCTGACAGGAACACCGCGGATGACGCCGCCGGCTTCGGCGCGCGCCAGATCCGCGCGAGCCAGCTGCGGACCATACCGCTGAACTTCGATATCGAGGTTGTTTTCGAGCGCCAGGGCGATGGCATCGCTGAGCGAGAGGTAGATCTTGCCGGCGCGCAGCAGCGAGTCGAGGCGCTTCGAGTTGCCGAGGCTGACCGGAGCGATCTCGTGCGGGCGGTAGTTATACGTGAGCCGCTCAAAGCGCGAACTGAAGCCTGACTTGACCGGTGCGTTTTGTTGCGCGCACAGGGGCTGGCCCGCGGCTAGAAGCACGCACAAGACCGCTGTCTGGGATCGGACGTCTTTCATGAATCTTCCTTTGATCTCCGCTGCGATGAACGGATGAGATCGGCGGTGCGGATGGGGACGGGCCCCGAACCCTCATGGTATCGCAGGCGGCCCGGCACCCGCCCATTAGACGATGAGATGGCGGCTGGTGCGGTGCTGGTTACAGGTTACTTGCCTTTACCCTCCTGGCGAGCCTGGCGGATGACCGCCGGGTCGAGCTCGCCGCCGACGGAGATCCACTTGAAACCCTGGCGCGCGCGTTCCAGGGCACGGTTGGCCGCGGTGACGATGCCACAGCTGATGCCGGCGGCCTTCACCTTACGAAATATCTGCTGGATGCCGGCCTCCACCTCCGGGTGATCGCGATCACCGGGGTGCCCGAGCGCGAAGGAGAGGTCGAGCGGCCCGATCAGCACCATGCCGATGCCCGGCACTTTCAGGATTTCATCCAGATTGGCCATCCCTTCGCGATCCTCAATTTGAATGGTGAGGATCACTTCGCCTTCCGGGTTGAGCGGCCAGGTATCGGCCATCCGGAAGTACTCCGGCATGGTGACGCCCCAGTAGCGGACCGCGATGTCGGGGCTGGCGCCACGGAAGCCATCCGGCTTCGGGTGCCTGGATGAGGGCGTCTGCGGATAGCGAGCTCCACGGACGGCATTCAGGGCCTGGGCGGCGGTTGAGACCCGCGGTACGATCACGGCCGGGGCGCCGATGTCCAGCGCCTGCTTGATCATCCACGTGTTCGATTCGCGGCCTTCGCCGGGGATGCGAAGGAACGGTACGGGCTTCATCAGCCGGTCGCCCTGGGTGAGGATCTGGCCGCGGTCGAGGAGGGCCTGAAGAAAGAATCGGAGCTCGCCGAAGTTCAAGGGGCGGTGCTCGTGGTCGACGAAGAGGAAGTCGTACTCGGAGCGGCTCCATTGGGTGGCCTGGTCGAAGGAGAAGTCCACCACCCCATGGCCGATGGCGGGGATGCCTTCCTTCCATAGGTTGATTACACGGTTGACTTTGGCTTGGCCCCAGGCGGCGGGCAATGGGAGCAAGAGAAGAATTGTGGCGAGTGCGCGTGTCAGCATCGGAGAGGATTATACAGCAGCGGGCTCTACCGGGGGCGTGCCGGATTCTGTCGTGCCGGATTCTGTTGTGTCAGGTTCTGCTTGAGCCAGGCGATCATCTGCGACTTGTAGCGAGTCCACTCCGGCTTGGACTCCCAGTTTTCGATGCCGTGCGGGGCGCCTTCGACGGCGATCACTTCACAGCGCGCGCCGGCGGCTTTCATGCTGTCGCACATGCGCGTCGATTGATCGAGGGGCACTCCGGTGTCGGCGGAACCGTGAATGAACAGGTGGGGCGGCATGGCGGCATGGACCCAGGTGATGCCGCTGCCGTCGCGCAGCTTCTTTTCACCCGCGGCATTCAATGCCGTGATGGCGAACAGGGCCTTCATGTGGCGGCCCAGTTCACCGCGCTGTTTTTCGCGGTAGAGCAGATCGGTGGGTGCATAGAAAGGAACGACGGCGGCGACGGCATCAGGCCCGCGGAGCTTGGCTCCAAGGTAGGCCACGATATGTCCTCCCGCCGATTCTCCCACCAGCGCGATGCGGGCCGGGTCGACATTGTACTCCTTGGCGTGCGCACGCACCCAACGGATCGCCGCCGTGACGTCATCCGTGCAGGCCGGAAACGGATGCTTGGGCGCCAAGCGGTAATTCACAGAGAACCACGCGAAGCCGGCATCGGTGAGAGGCTGGAACAGCGGCTTGATGTAGGTGCGCTTGTCGCCCGCCTCCCAGCCGCCGCCGTGCACGATGATGACCGCCGCGTGCGGCCCGGGGCCATCAGGTGTGTAGGCATCGAGCGTGAGGCTGATATCGCCGGCGCGGGCGAACTCGACATCGAGCCGGATGCCCGCCTGCGCGGCACAGCCGGCAACGAGAAGAAGGAGGAATCGCATCTGGCCAAAGTATACAGGGGCGGGCGTGTCAGCAGCCACGCGGCGTAGAATGGAGGCTCGGTGCACAACCGCTCATGGATCTTGAACGACAACTCATTGCGCGATGGCCTGAGCCCGAGGCGGCGCATGCCGGGCTGCTCAAGCAGGCTGGCATCGAAGGTGTGATCTGCGATGGGCCGCCGGCGGCCTTTGTGGAAGCGGCACGGGCGGCCGGACTGGAAGTGGCTCCGGCGGCGGCGCTTCAGAAGGCGGTGACACGGGGCCTTTGGCCCGGCATCAGCCGTGAAGCCCCGCGAGGCGGCGGGGATGAGACCGCGAGCGCCAGCCGGGAACCGTGGGTGGACCAGAACGGCTATCTGGCGGCGTACGAACGGGCGCTGGATCCGGGCAGGGTTCCGCTGATTGCGTTTGAGGCGAATGCACGGGCCGGGGTGCGCGAGGACCGTCTGATTCCGTTTGAAACCCTGGAACTGGCGCTGGCCGAGGCTCGCGTGAACGGAGGGAACTTCGTGCTGTCGCTGGATCCGCGGTACCGGACGGCGCTTACAGCGGGAGACGCGAAGGCGCGGGAAGCCTGGGTTTCATTGGGGCAAACAGCGGCCTGGTTGCGTGATCAGGCGCCGCTGTTGGGCCGGCCCGCGGTGCCCGCGATCACTGCGCTGGTGGAGCGGAGCATGCCGTCGAGCGAGATCGCAAACCTGCTCTATCGCCGCAGTGCGAGTCCGCTGCTGGTGAGTGCGGCTTCCGTGCCCCGGCCGTCCCCGGCCAGCATTCTGGTGCTGGTGGCGGCAGGGCTTCGCGCGGTGCCCGCGGCGGCGCTGGCGCATGCCGAAGCCGGCTCGACGGTGGTGATCGACACGCCTCCGCAGGCTTCGTGGCCACAGGCCGTGGGGAAAGTGGCTCGCCAGGATAAGGACCGCACGTTCTACACGGTGGGCCGTGGGCAGGTAGTGGCCTATCACAAGCGCATTGCGGACCCCAGCGAGTTTGCGCTGGACGTGATCGACCTGGCGACGTACCGCCGCCGGGCCGCGCGGATCTGGAATGCTCTGGCGGCCATTCCGCTGCTCACCGAGGGCCGGCGGCCGGGTGAGTGCGTGCTGCACGTGATCAACTACGGATCGCCGGTGGAGCGGGAAGCGGTACAGGCGCGCGTGCAGGGCCACTTTGGGCGCGCGACGCTTCTGCGCCCCGGGGCAAAGCCCGCGGAATTGAAGACGTACCGGCGGGGATCGATGACGGAGATCTTCCTGCCGGGCCTGGCGAGGCTGGCGATGGTTGAGTTTGTGGGATAAGATGGGGTCACACGTCTATGCCTTGTCCACGAGCTTTGGAACGCCTCCGGCAGCGCCCCGTGTCGCGCCGTACATTTCTTGGATCGTCTCTTGGGTCGGCCGCGGCCGCGGTGGCTCCGTATGAGCTGATCGGTGCGCCGGCACGCTTGCCTAAGGCGCACTTTGCCGTGCATCCGTTCGTGGAAGCGAATCCGAAAGCAGTGTTCATCAAGCGGACCAACGTTCCGCACAAGATGGACGAAGCGGCCAAACTGAAGGCGGGGATCGAGTTTGCCCGCGACGTCTTCGTACCGTCGGAGGCGGCGAACAGCATTCCGATTTCGCATCGCGTGATCCTGAAGCCGAACTTCACTTCGGTGCGCAATCAACGCCCGCACGAGGAGAATTGGGGCACGGGTACGGACCCTCAGTTTTACGAGGGGATCATCGTTGGGTTGAAAGAGATCGGCCTGAAGAAGTTCTACTTCCTGGAAGCGAACAACTTCCACTCCTGGAACTATCGCGGCCTGGCGGATATTAATGACCGGCATGGCGTGGAGATGAACGAACCCGAGCGGCGGGTGCGCAACTTCCACGATGGCTACGAGATGACCTGGACGAAGGTGCCGGACCCGGTGGTGTACACCAGCATTCCGCACTATGCTCCGGTGAATGAGCCGGACACGTGGCTGCTGAACATCGCCAAGTGGAAGGCGCACGGGATGTGCATGACGCTGGCGACCAAGAATGAGCAGGGGCTGGTGGTGAAGCCGTTTGTCCGCTTCTGCCCCGGCTGGAACATGGTGACCGGAGCGCCTGAGTGGATGCAGCCGAACATCCATCGCGACGTGGAGACGCGGGTGAACCGGTACTTTGAGAATCACAGGAAGCTGGGTTATGCGCGCTATGACAGCCGGGCGAACCTGAGCCCGATGCATCAGGAGATCTGGGCGCACAAGACCTGCGACAATGCGCAGACGCTGAAGACGGGGCTGGCGGTGATTGAGGGTCTGTATGGCCGCGACGGCGATGGCTTCGGGGTGGGGAACGACAAGCTGACGAACCTGGTGATGTTCGGCAAGGACAAGCTGCGGCTGGACATGATCGGCATGTACCTGGGCGGGCATGAGCCGGGCGCGGTGAATCTGTTCCGGATCGCCAAGGAGCGGGGGTTGCTGGATACGTTCAACCCGTGGGAAGTGCCGGTTTACGAGTGGGTGGATGGCAAGCCTGTGGCTCGGAAGCTTTCGGACTTTGAGCGGACTCCGTTTAAGACGTATTACCTGCAGAAGGACGGGGAGCCCCTGTACCATCTGGTGGATGATCCGGTGGATTACAGCAAAGTGAAGGTATAGCCGGTTCCGGGGGAGGACTCGAGTACCGCGGAGGCGAGCATGGTGGTTGACACCATGCACCTTCATCCCATGCAGTCCAAGCTTGAACGCTTCCGTTCTACTGTCGCACCAGTCCTGGCCTTTCGTGCCCCTTCTCTCAGGGCGCTGGTGTGCCGGGGCCCAGCGTGGGGCGATAGGGGGCGTGATAGGGGTAGCTGTCCCAGAGGGCCGGCCGGCCGGTGTGGCGAGGGTCGCCGGTTGTTTCGAGGTGCCTGGTGAGGCGGTTGCGTAGGGTCGTCAGCATTCGCCGTTCGCCAGGTTCCGCGGCGAGGTTCTTCACTTGGGCCGGGTCGCGCGCGAGGCTATAGAGTTCTTCGGCGGGGCGGGGGCCGAAGCAGAGGTCGAAGTAGGGTCGAATGCCGGGCTCGTCGCGATTCCGGTGGAGGTGCCACTTGGTTTCGCAACGGTCGATGTCGCCGTAGACGCCTTGGGTGGGATGGGAGAAGGTGGGGTGGCCGGCGGGATTGCGGGAGGGCTCGTAGTTCCGGATGTAGAGGTGGGTTGCGGTGCGGATGGCGCGCATGGGATAGCCGAGACCGGCGGGACGGGACCAGGCGTGGCGTTCACGCGCGGTGACGACGAAATCGCGGGCGGGTTGGCGGCGGCCTTGGGCAAGGGGCAGCAGGGTGCGTGCGGTCATGGCGGCGGGGACCGGCAGGCCGGCCGCGTCGAGGAACGTTGCGGCCAGGTCCTTCAACTGAACCAGATCGCCCGCCACGCGGCCAGGCTTGATGCGGGCGCCCCAGCGGAGTGCGAGGAACTCACCAGTGCCGAAGTCGTAGAGGTTGGGGTAGCCGCGCGGGAAGTCCATTCCGTTGTCCGCGGTGAATACCACCAGGGTGTTTTCCAGTTGGCCTGCCTGTTCCAAGACCGCGAGCATCGAGCCTACGGTTGCATCCAATTCACGCAGGCGTTGGAAGTAGTGGTAGAAATCCGTGCGGAGAGCATCGCAATCGGGCAGGAAAGGCGGGATCTCAAGCCGGTCCAGTTGAATGCCCGTGCGGTCCACCGGCTTCCCGAACGCATTGCGGTGCTGGTTTCCGTGCCAGAAGAAGAACGGCTTGTCCTTGGGGCGCGAGGTGAAAAAATCGGCGAAGCTGTCAAAGCGAGGCCCGCAGGGGTTGCGTGTGCGGCCGCCGGCTTCGACGGACCCTGGGGCATAGCCCTTGCCCTCATACCCGATGTGATAGCCGGCCTTTTCCAGGATGTCGGGAAAGACCTGAAAACGGGCCGGCAGGTGTCCCCAGAGATTGCCGCCCTCCTCCAGACGCCAGATGTCCTGGCCGGTGAGAATGGAGGCTCGCGAGGGTGTGCAGGACGGCGCGCAGCAGAAGGCGTGCGTGAAAAGGGCTCCTTCGCGCGCGATGCGGTCAAAGTGCGGTGTGGCGATGCAGTTGTTCCCGGTGGCGGCCATGTGCGGCCAGGAGAAGTTATCGCCCAGGCAGAGAAGAATATTGGGCTGGTCACCGCGGGCCCCCAGACGGCGGATGAAGGCGGGCGCGGTGGCCAGCAGCAGGCGGCGGCTGGGCGCTTGGATGAGGGTCGGCATCGCTGGTTTTCTACAATAGAGAACTGAATGCCAGTATCACACCCTTTTCGCGCCGGTCTGGTGCAGTCCGTCTGCACGGCCGACCCGGCGGAAAATCTTGACAGGGCCGTGGCGGGAATCCGGGAAGCGGCCGCGCGCGGCGCCCAAGTGGTTTGCCTGCAGGAGTTGTTTCGCTCACCGTACTTCTGCCTGAAGGAAGACGCCGCGATCTTCGACCTGGCGGAGGCGATTCCAGGCCCCAGCACGCAGGTGTTGGGACGGGTGGCTAAGGAACTGGGCGTGGCGGTGGTGGCATCGTTGTTTGAACGCCGCGCGGCCGGTGTGTATCACAATACGGCGGCCGTGCTGGGGCCCGATGGGGACCTGCTGGGAATCTATCGCAAGATGCACATCCCGGACGATCCGCTCTACTACGAGAAGTACTATTTCACACCGGGCGACCTGGGATTCCGGTGCTTCGACGTGGGCGTGGCGCGCATTGGCGTTCTGGTCTGTTGGGATCAGTGGTACCCGGAGGGCGCTCGCCTGACGGCGCTTCAGGGTGCGAACATCCTGTTCTATCCCACCGCGATCGGGTGGCACCCTTCGGAGAAGGCCCAGTACGGTGATGCGCAAGTGGATGCCTGGAGGACGATGCAAAGGGCGCACGCCATCGCCAACGGGGTGTATGTGGCGGCGGTGAATCGCACGGGTCATGAGGGGGCGGCGGACGGGGGCCTGGAGTTTTGGGGCCATTCCTTCGTCGCGGATCCGTTTGGGCGGACCATGGTGGAGGCGGGGCAGGAGGAGACGGTTCTGGTGGTGGAATGCGATGCCGCCGTGCAGGAAGAAGTGCGACGCAATTGGCCCTTTTTCCGTGACCGGCGCATTGATGCCTATGGCGGGATCACCAGCCGGTGGCTGGGCGCATGACGCCGCGCGGACTTGGATTCCGCATGCCGGCCGAATGGGAGCCACACCGGGCCACATGGCTTGCGTGGCCGCATGAGCGATCGGATTGGCCGGGGAAGTTTGTGCCCATTCCGTGGGTTTATGGCAGCTTCGTGAGGCATCTCAGCCAGGGAGAGCGGGTCTGCATTCTGGTGAACGGCGAGGATGCGCGGGAAGGGGCCCGGCGGGTTTTGGCGAAATCCGGTGCGAATCTGGATGCGGTGGATTTTCTGGTGCGAACGACGGATCGTTCCTGGACCCGCGATACGTGCCCGAGTTTCGTCAGAAATCGGGAGACGGGCGAAGTGGCCGCGGTCAACTGGCGGTTCAACGCCTGGGCCAAGTATCCGAACTGGCGCAACGACGATGGCGTGGGCGATTTCATTGCAAGGCGCCGGCGGCTGCGGCAATTCAAGCCGGTGGCTCCGGGAGATGCCGGCCGGCGCATTGTTCTTGAGGGTGGTGCGATCGATGTGAACGGCGCCGGGGCGCTGTTGACATCCGAAGAGTGTCTGCTGAGCGAGGTGCAGGCCAGGAACCCTGGGTTTGGACGTGGCGAGATGGAGGATGTTTTCCGGGAGTGGCTGGGCGCGGAGCAGGTGGTGTGGCTGAACCGGGGCATCGACGGCGACGACACGCATGGCCATGTGGACGATCTGGCCCGCTTCACCAGCCCGGACACGATCGCCGTGGCGAGCGAACCGGATCGCAGCGACCCGAATCACGAGCCGCTCAAGGAAAACCTGGCCCGTTTGCGGAGCCTGCGGCGGTTTCGCGTGGTGACGCTTCCCATGCCGGCCCCGGTGGTGTTTGACGGGCAGCGCCTGCCTGCGTCGTATGCGAACTTCTACATTGCCAACGGTGTAGTGCTGGTTCCCACGTTCAACGATCCGAATGACCGGGTGGCGCTGGATAAGCTGGCGGCGCTATTCCCCACCCGGAGGGTTGTGGGAATTCACTCGCTCGATCTGGTGCTTGGGCTGGGTACGCTGCACTGCATGACACAGCAGGAGCCCGCGTGATACGGGTCTAAATAGAAATGGCGTCCCCAGCGGGATTCGAACCCGCGTTATCGCCGTGAAAGGGCGGTGTCCTGGACCGGGCTAGACGATGGGGACGCGTTCGGAAGATAAGAGCCGTCTACAGCAGGCGACCCTTACCCATGGTAACTGGTGGGTGCGGGAAGCGTCAAATCGTTTTGAGGAACGCGAGAAGGTGCGCTTTTTCCTCATCGGTGAGCATGTCCTGATAGGAGGGCATGCCGTTGCCGCCGTTGTTGATCACTTCCTTCACGGTGGCGTCGCTGGGCTTCTTCCCGTTGGCCATCTTGGCCTTCTTGAACAGGCCCTTCAGGCCGGGCCCCATCTTCTTCTCTTCGCTATCGGCGTTGTGGCAGACGCCACACTGCTCGAAGACTTCCTTGCCTTTGCCGGCGTCGCCCGCGGCGCCCTTCTTGTCCTGCGCCAAAGCCGCCCCAGCCGCCAGGCTAAGGCCAAGTCCAACCGAAAGAATCGTTTTCATCAGTGTTGTGCTCCAGATGCTCATTCCATTCTACAATCGAACCGTGCGGCCCGTCATCTGTGTGTTTGCCAAGGCGGCCCGCCCCGGGCATGTAAAGACCCGGCTCCTACCCGCGTTGACGGCGGAAAGGGCGGCGGAGTTACATCGGGCCTTCGTTGAAACTTTGCTGGGCCGTGTGCTGACGCTGGATGCCGCGGTGGAACTTCACACCGATGTCCCGTCCGGCGACTGGCTCCATCCGGGTATCGGGCGGCGGCTTCAGGCGGCGGGCGATTTGGGCGAACGGATGCTGCACGCCTTGAAAGGCGGGTTGGCCGGGGGTGCGCCGGTTGCGATTCTGGGGGCGGATTCGCCGGATCTGCCGCTGGCTCATGTATCGTGGCTGCTACAGTCGGAGGCCGATGTCGGCTTTGGCCCGGCCGAGGACGGGGGATATTGGGGCATTGTGGCGCGGCGTGTTCATCCAGAGATGTTTCGTGGTGTCAACTGGTCCACTGCGACGGCTCTTGACGATTCGCTGCGCGCCACGCGGGATGCCGGGTTGTCGACGGCCTTGGGGCCCACCTGGTATGACGTCGATTTTCCAGCCGATTTGGAGCGTCTGTCGGCGTCGGCCGAGCTTCCGGAGGCGCTTCGAGAGCTTGTTCGATCAAGTGTGCGCTTACCGTCTCACTGCGGCTCCCTGTTCCATATTCCTGAAATGGGGTAAATTGGAGACAACCAGAGAGAAAATCTTTCTATGTCATTTCCCGAACCAGGATCCCCAGCTCCTGGCATCGTCCTCAAGGACGACGCCGGGAGTGTGTTTGACCTTGCTTCACGGCGAGGCACTCGCATCATCCTCTTCTTTTATCCGAAGGCTGATACACCCGGTTGAACCCATGAGGCGCACGAGTTTCGTGACGCACAGGAGCAATTGGCGGCCAGGAACGCGATTGCGATTGGAATCTCGCCGGATTCCGAGCGGGCACAGGCCCGTTTTAAGGCCAAGCACAACCTGAACTTCACTTTGTTGGCCGATGTGGACCATCTTGCCGCCGAGGCGTACGGCGTGTGGATTGAAAAGAGCATGTATGGGCGCAAGTACATGGGTATCGACCGCACGACCTTCCTGATAGAAGCGGACGGAACCATCGGCCGTGTGTTCGCCAAGGTGAAGCCGAAGGGGCATGCCGCCGAGGTGCTGGCGGCACTGTAGAAAAATTTCAGGCGGCGGGAATAGCGTGGGCCCGGGCGGTGATTTCTCCGTCGTGCCACCGGTTCCCAGACGCCGACTGCTTTCGCTGGCTGCCGCGATCCCCTTAGGGACTCCACTCGCGCCGGCGAGCCCGTTGCGGCGGCAGACGGGCAAGGCGCCGGAGCTTGAGGGTGGCCCGTGGTTGAACTCCGTCCCGTTGACGCTCGACGCGCGCCAAGGGCTGGTCACCGTGGTCCACTTCTGGACCTACGGCTGTTACAACTGCAAGAACAACCTGGACGTGTATGCCCGCTGGCACGATTCCTTTCGTGACCGGAATGTGGCTTTGATTGGAATCCACACGCCGGAATTCGATCATGAAGCTGTGACGGCCAACGTGGAACGGCAGGTCCGTCTGCTGAACATCGCGTGGCCGGTTCTGGTGGACTCACGGCGCGCAAACTGGCGGCGCTGGCGGCAGGAGTTCTGGCCTGCTATCTATCTGGTGGACCGGGGCGGGGAACTCCGGTATCGTTGGGATGGCGAACTCAACTACAGGAACTCCGGCGGCGAGGCGATGATGGCCTCCGCGATCGCCGGACTGCTCTCTGAGCGTTAGAAAAGGAGTGGAGAAGCGTCATGCTGTTTGGACGAAAGACCGAACCTGGAGAGTTCGAAGCGGCCGCGATGCCGCACATGAACGACTTGTTCCGTACCGCCTGCGGTCTGCTTGGGAACCGCACGGAAGCGGAGGATCTTATCCAGGACGTTTATCTGAATGCCTGGCGGTCATTCCATCGGTTTGAGCCGGGCACGAACTGCCGTGCCTGGATGTTCAAGATCCTCTTCCACAGACTGCACCATCATCGCCGCAAGTGGTACCAGATGCGCCTGCTGCGTGAAGGCGAGGAGTTCCTGGAAGAGAATCTTCCGGCGACCGAGCCGATTCCGGAGAAGATCTCGGACAAAGCGATTCTGGCGGCCATCGACAAGCTGGCTCCCGAGTTCCGGGAGGTGCTGTTGCTGGCCGACGTGGAAGAGTTTGCCTACAAGGAGATCGCCGCGATGCTCGATGTTCCGGTGGGCACGGTGATGTCGCGCCTGAGCCGCGCCCGCCGGCAGATGCGGGAGCGGCTGACCGAGTATGCACGCGATTCCTACGGGATCGCCAACGTTCGTGACGAAAAAAAAGTTGAGGCAGCCCTATGAGCACCCAGACCCCAGTTCCTGAACCCCTGCCGGCGAACATTCAGCAGGCGCTCCGCGAGACCATCACGGCGCAGGATGCGCCGCCCTGGCTGGCAGGCAGGATCTCGGCGCGGATTCGCGAAGATGCCGCCAGGCGGCCGGCGAGCGGGCTGAGGCTTCCGCATTGGGTGTTGGCCGGCGCCGCCACCTTCGCGCTGGCGGTTGCGGTGGTGGCGGGGGCGCGGAACTGGAACGCGGCCACGACGCAGATCGCGGGACTGCTGCATACGCTGGGCATCGGCGACCATGTTTACTGCGCCGCTTCCGGCCACTATCCGCAGACGCCGCCGGCGGTTGAAACGATGAACGAGAAGCTGGGGGCGGATTTCGCCGCGCTGGTTCCGGCGGTCTCCGGTAGCCTGCCCGGTTACACCATCCGCCAGGGCCACATCTGCATCTACAAGGGCCGGCCGTTCATCCATGTCATCGCGAAGAAGGATGAGCAACTGGTCTCGTTGATCGTGACCGCGCGGCAGGCAGGCGAGGACTTTCCCATGAACTCCGTGGTGGCGCGCATGCGCAAGGATGGCATTCCCATCCACGCCTCCACCGATGGACTGTTCCAGAGCGCGGGCTTTGCCACGCCCAACCACTTTGCCTTCGTGGTTTCGAATCTGGAAGAGCGGGCGAATCTGATGTTGATGGCTTCGCTGGCGCCGCGGGTGTATGGCATCATCCGCGCGGTGGCGCGATAGCGCAAGGGACGTTCCGGCGCAGCTCCAAACATCGAGAAACAGGCAACTGAGCACGAGCCGGGATTGAGTCCGTTTTGCGCGCCTTGTTCCGAAGGGGTCACTTCACCGGTGTTCCGTACGGAATGGGTGCGGGTGTGCGCTCGGCGGGTTCCACGCGGGTGATCTTCCAGCGGCGCCCATCGCGCGTCAGGTGCATCCACTGCACCTCATTGCGATCCTGATAGACGAACTCCACACGGGCCCGCACCTCATCGGTGCGTAGCACTTGCGGTTCATTGATGGCGACGCCCTTCACCCCTTCGCCCGACCGTTTCAACTGCGATGCGAAGCTCTCCTCGCCGGCCTCCCGCACGGCCTGCCGAAGGCTTTCGAGCATTCCGCCGCCGTGGCATGCCAGATAGTCCGCCACGCGCCCCTCGCGGGCCAGGTCGAGCATTTCGTAGATTACGTCTTGCGGTGACCACTCGGTCTTGGCCGGCTCCGGAGTCAACGCCGCTGTTTCCATGCCTTTCGTGCGCAGCAGAACCAGACCAGCCACCGCTGCAAGAACCGCCACGGTGACCACCTGGGCCAGCCTTTGGCGGCTCATCGCCTGCCTGGCTCCAGATCGCCTTTCCGGATGATGGTGAGATCCAGGTTTCCTTCGCGGTCCACAATCATCTTCCGGATGCGCGGCAGCACCTGTTCCATGGCTTCCATGTAGAGGCGGTGGCCGTTGACCTCGGCTGCCTTCTGATACTCGCCGGCCACTTGCGTGAAGCGGGCCGCGTCACCGGCCGCCTCATTGGTTTTCCTTTGTTTGTACGAAGCGCTCTGCTCGATCAGTTGCTGAGCCTCGCCGCGCGCCTTGGGGATGACGTCGTTTGCGTATCCTTCGGACTCATTGACGATGCGGGCCGCATCGGCGCGTGCGCTGGCCACGTCGCGGAACGCTTCGGCGGTTTCCTGCGGCGGCGCGGCCGATTCAATGCTTACCGCCGCCACGGCCACGCCGCTCCGGTATTCGTTCAACACGCGTTGGCTCTCCGCGCGCACCTCATCTTGAATGGCGGCCTTCTCCGTGGTGAGCACGGCATCCACGCCGCGCCCGGCGACGCCTCTGGCCAACTGGCCTTCAACGGCGCTTACGACCAGACGTTCCACATCTTCGGCGGTGTAGAGGAACTCGGATGGAACACCCACCGAGTACTGAACGGCCACGCGGAGATGGATGAGATTCTGATCGCCGGTGAGGAACTGGGACGTGGCTCCCTGGGCGCGTCCCAGCACCTGGTCGCTGAGGGCGCCGCCGATCATGGCTCGCCGAAGTTGTTGCACTTTGAGCCGGGTGACGCGGTCGAGCGGCCAGGGCAGGGAGAGATGGATGCCGGGGAGAACGCGAGGCTCGACGACAGCGCCAAACCGTGTGACGACGGCCTGCTGGTCCGCTGGAACGATGTAGACCGAGGAGAGCAGCCAGAGCGCCGCGAGTGCGGCCGGCACCAAGCGCAGCCGGCGGTCCGGCGCCACGGGCTGGTCCGCGGCCGGCTCCGCCGAGTCCAACGCCGGCGGCTCGAACAGTCTCATCGCGCCGCCGCCTCACCCCGCATCAGGACTTTGAGCAACTCCGAATCCGAACTCAGAATGGCCGTGGTCTTTTCGTCGAGGATCTTTTTATAAGATTCGAGCGTGCGCAGCAGTTTGTAGAACCGGGGGTTCCGGGAATAGGCTCCGTTGTAGATGCGCGTGGCTTCGGCGTCGCCTTCGCCCTTGGTTTTTTCGGCCTGTTTGTAGGCCACCGAGAGGATCTCCTCCTTCTGGCGGTCGGCATCGGCACGAATGCGCAGCGCCTGCTCTTCGCCTTCGGCGCGATACTGGCGGGCGATCCTTTCGCGTTCAGCTCGCATGCGCGCGTATACGCTCTGTTTGTTCTGTTCGGGCAGGTTGAGGCGCTTGATGCGGACATCCACCACGCGAATTCCGTAGCGGGCCAGGGCCGCTTTGTCGGTTTCGAGCGCCAGATTGTCCAGCATCTGGCGGGCTTGGCCGGCGTCGGTTCGCACGGAGACGATGCTTTCAAGATCGTGGGTTCCGAACGCCGCCGACAAGCCGGACCAGATCACGTCGTGCAGACGCATCTCGGCCGCCCCGGCATCGCCCACGGTCTGTACGAACTTGCGCGGATCCTCGATCCGCCAGGCAACGTAGCTTTCGGCCACCAGGTTTTTCTTGTCGCGGGTGAGGAATTCGCTGGGCCGCGGGTTGTAGATGCGCAGTCGGCGGTCGAAGTAGGTGGAGGTCCACCACGGCCACTTGACGTGCAGCCCGGCATCGGTGATGGTGTACAGGGGCTTGCCGAACTGCGTGATCAGCACGAACTCGGTCTCGCGGACGGTGAACACCGAAAGCCACAGGGCCAGCAGGCCCGCCGCCGCGAGGATCGCTTTCTTATGCCGTGTGAACAGTTCCTTCATTGTCGGTATCCTCTCACTCACTGTCGTCCCGCGCCGGCGGGGCTGAGGCTGGCGCGGAAAGTAGCGGGGGCCGCACCTCGACGCCGTCGTCAAGCAGAAGAAGGTGGCGGCGTCCCCGGCCTGGGTCAAGGATCAGTTTCTTTTTGCCCGGAAGCACTTCCTCGATGGTTTCCAGGTAGAGCCGCATTTCCGTGGGTCCCGGCGACCGGCGGTAGGCATCTTCACGCAAGGTAAATCGTTCAGCGTCGCCGGCTGCGCGATTCCGGCGCCCGGCCGAATAGCCTGCCGCGTTGCGCAGATTCGCTTCGGCATTGCCGCGGGCCAGCGCCACCTGCTGATTGCGGTACGCTTCGGCTTCGTTGATCAGGCGGTTCTTTTCCTCGAACGCGCCGGAGACGGAGCGGAACGCGTCCACCACTTCAAGCGACGGGTGGACATCGAGCAGCCGGACCTCCAGAACCTCGGTTCCGCTCATCACCCGGTCGAGACGCGTCTGTAGTTCCTCGGTCACGCGCTTCTCGATCGCTCTTCGGCCACCGGTGAGCATTTCATCGGCCGCGGATGCCGTGGCCACGGCCTGCAATGCCGATTCAGCGGCCACCGAGACGACCAGGGCTCCGTCCAGGTGCCGGAACAGGAAGTCGTCAGGCTTGGCGATGCGATAGTGAACCACGGCATTCACTTCCATCATGTTCTGATCGCCGGCCAGCACCAGGGCCTCTTCCTGCCGGCGCTCGAAACGGCCGCCGCGGTGCTGCACGTTCCATTCGTAGGCGGCGGGTTCCGCATCGGCGGTCTTGGCGCCGGAGCGGAAGCCCAGTTCCACCACGCGGACCTTGCGCCATTCGACACGCGTGAGTGTTTCGACGGGCCAGGGGAGTTTGTAGTGCGGTCCCGGTTCGGTGTACGGCATCACCTTGCGTCCGAACCGCTCAATGACGCCCACTTCGTTGGGGCCCAGTGTATAGACACCGCTGAGTGCGTAGAGAGCGGCGGCGATGTAGAGCGCGGGCCGCGCCAGGCGCTTGCGGTTTTCGACACTCCAGCGCCAGACCGCGGGAAGGTCGAGCATTCCGGCCGTCCGGCGGACCCAGCCCCACACTGCCGGAAACCGTATTCTGACAAGCCACCGCTGCCAATCGATGCGTGTGCCGGCGCGCAGCATGCGCAGGGAGTTCATCATCACGAAGAACGATGCCAACTGATGGGTGAAAGCCGCGCCAAGGGGTCCGAGGGTGCCCATGGCGCAGAGCACCACCGCGACCAGATTCACCAGACCGGCGAAGAGGATGATGTTCTGCCAGGCGGTGGCCATGGTGGCGCGCGCCGCCGAGATCACCATGGGGAGTTTGTCGAGGGACTGGCCCAGGTAGACAATGTCCGCAGCCTCAGCGGTGATGTCGCTGGCCCCGCGCACGGCCACGCCCACCTGAGCGGCGGCCAGGGAGGGGGCGTCGTTCAGCCCGTCGCCCACCATCACGACGGTGCGGCCTTCGGCCATGAGCGCACGAACGCGATCCAGTTTCTGCTCCGGCAGAAGTTCGGCCTCGACATTCGCGATGCCGGCGGCGCGTGCGACCACCTGAGCGGCGGGCCGCCGGTCGCCGGTGAGCATCAGAACATGGCCGATCTCGAGCGTGCCCAGTTCGTTCACCGCTTCTCGTACGCCCGCTCGCAGGCGGTCGCGCAGCAGGATGGCGCCCGCCAGTGCGCCGCCACGGGCTACCAGCACGGCGGTGGCACCGGCGCGGTCGGCTTCCGCCACCAGGGGTTCGCTGCCGTCGATGCCGTGTTCCGCGAGGAGTGCCGCGCTGCCGGCAAGCAGGAGTTCGCCCTTCCGGTGGCATCGTGCACCCTTGCCCGGCACCACAACGGCGTCGTCGCCGGGCTGCCAGGCGATGCCGCGTTCGCGCGCCGTTTCCACAATCACCCGGGCCAGCATATGACTGGACCCGGATTCCGCCGTGGCCGCGGCGGCCAGCAGTTCCTCTTCGGAGCCTGCAACGGCGATCAGCCGGATCACCTCGAAACGGCCTTCGGTCACGGAGCCGGTCTTGTCGAAGACCACGGTGTCGGCGCGGGCAGCGCGTTCCAGAACGGAGCCTCCGCGCACCAGAATGCCGCGCCGTGCCAGGCCGCCCATGGCCGCGACAACCGCCGTGGGGGTGGCCAGAATCAGCGCGCAAGGGCAGGCCACCAGCAGGACGGAAACGGTTCGCATCCAGTCGCGTGTGAAGAAAAAGGTGAGGGCGGCGACCAGCAGCAGGGCCGGCAGGAAGTACTTCGCCACACGGTCGGCCAGACGGACCACGGGCGCTTCGCGGTCCTTGGCCTCTTCCACAAGCCGGATGACACGCCCGAGGGTTGAATCTTCACCGGCGCCGGTCACGCGCACTCGCAGCAGTCCGTTGCCGTTCAGGGTGCCGGAATAGACCGGGTCCCCGGCAGCCTTGTCGCGCGGGAGAGACTCGCCGGTGATGGTGGCTTCGTCGACTTCGGAGGAGCCTGAATCCACGACGCCGTCGGCGGCGATCCGTTCGCCGGCCCGCACGGCGATCAGGTCGTCCGGCCGAAGTTCGGATGCGTCCACATCTTCTTCCACGCCATCGCGCAGCCGATGGGCGGTCCTTGGCATCTGCTCGACAAAGCGTTCGATGGCGGCCGCGGTGCGGCCGGCCGCGAAGGCTTCAATGCCTTCGCCGAGCAGGATGATGAACATGGCCTCCGCCGCGGCCAGGTACTCACCGACGGACAACGCCGCGATCACGGCGATGCACAGGGCGAGATCGGCCGAGATCTGCTTTTCGAGCAGGGCGGAAATGGAGTTGTGGAAGGTCTTGTAGCCCGCCAGAATCGTTACGATTGCCGCGGTATCGATGCCGTAGACGGTCTTCCAGATGCCGGTGACGTTCAACAGCAGCAGCACGCCCACAAAGGCGGCGAAGCCGTAGTACCGTGCCATCTCTTTTTGTTGTTCCGTCATTGCATTTCCGCGTGTGCCAGGGCTGCCGGGAGCCAAGGGTAAGCGCTCCTTCGAGCCAAGGTAAGCGCTCCCCCGAGCCAAGGTTAAGATTGAAGTGTAGTCCATTTATGCCATTCGCTTCCATCCCTGAGGCCATCGAGGAGTTTCGCGAAGGCCGCATGCTTGTCGTCGTCGACGACGAAGACCGCGAGAACGAAGGTGATCTCACTGTTGCCGCTGAAAAGGTCACGCCCGAGATCATCAATTTCATGGCCATGCACGGCCGGGGGTTGGTTTGTCTGGCGCTGAGCCCGGAACGGTGCGATCAACTTGACCTGCCTCTGATGTCGCCCCGGAATACGTCGAATTTCGGGACAGCGTTCACTGAATCGATTGACGCGAAGGAGGGCGTTTCCACAGGCATCAGCGCGGCCGACCGTGCTCTGACCATCGTCAAGGTCATGGAGCCCGGCTGCCGGCCCTATGATCTGGCGCGCCCGGGTCATGTCTTTCCTCTCCGGGCCCGCGAGGGCGGCGTGCTGGTGCGCGCCGGGCAGACGGAAGCCGCCGTGGATCTGGCGCGATTGGCCGGCCTTGGTCCTGGCGGCGTCATCTGCGAAATCATGAAGGAAGACGGCACCATGGCGCGTCTTTCCGATCTGACCGAGTTCTGCCAGCGCCACGGACTGAAGATGATTTCGGTGGCCGGGCTCATCCGGTACCGGCTGAAGCATGAGCGGTTCATTCGCCGTGTGGCCACCGGCACATTGAAGACCGCACACGGCGAGTTTTCGACCATCGCCTATTCCAGTGCCATCAGCCCGGAGATCCACCTGGTGCTGACACGCGGTGAGATGGGGCCTGCCGCCCCGGTGACGGTCCGCATGCACACGCACTGCGCCTATGGGAACATTTTCGGTTCGCGGGAATGCCGGTGCCAGGAGATGGTGGACCGTTCCCTTGAGATGATCGCCGGCGCCGGCGCCGGGGCGCTGGTGTATCTGCACCATTCGGGCCCGGGGTTCCGCACGCATGGCTCCGATGGCGCCGCCCGCATTGTGACGCACGGCGGCGAGTTTCCGCGGCAGCCCGCGGACGGCCGGGCCAACCAGCAACATGAAGCCGGGATTGGCGCCCAGATCCTTTCGGACCTGGGCCTCCGCCAGATTAGGCTTCTCACCAACCACCCTCGCCGAGTCGTCGGCCTGGAGGCGTTCGGCATCGAAATTGTCGAACAGGTGCCGATTTCCCTTCCGGAGCGGAACTTTTCCGCCTGACGGTGCGTTCCTACCATCGAGATCCCAATGATGAATCTTCTCCGATCCTCCGCGGCCCTGGGCGCTGCGCTTGTGCTGGCCCTGCCCTCGACGCTCCCGGCCGTTGACGCCGCCACTGTCGCCCTGCTGATGCCAAACCCCACGGCGGTGGTGGGCCTCAATGTCGAATCCGGGAAGAGTTCGCCCTTTGGGAAGTTCATTCTTTCCCGCATCCGGAACGAGGAGCAGGAGTTCGAAAAGTTCATCCAGGCGACGGGGTTCGATCCGCGCCGCGACCTGCGCGAAGTGATCTTCGCTTCCACCGCGGGCGTGAAGGATCACAACGGACTGGTGATTGCCAGGGGAGCGTTTAACCCGGTAAAGA
Organism: Acidobacteriota bacterium; assembly: GCA_016870915.1. Taxonomy (GTDB): domain Bacteria; phylum Acidobacteriota; class Terriglobia; order Bryobacterales; family Bryobacteraceae; genus VFZY01. The sequence goes on from VFZY01000060.1 coordinate 22,296, forward strand.
TTCTGGCCGCCGCCCGGGCGGAGGGCAAGCAAGTGACCAGCCATCAGGGCGTAGACGTAATTGTGATGGACCAGGCGGTCTCCAGCAAAGCCGCCGGGTGGGTGGCTCTGATGGATGGCCAGACCGTGGTGGCCGGGGAGCAGCCGCAGGTTCGCGATGCGATCGACCGGGCGAAATCCGGTGCGCGGCCGGACCCGCAGCTTCTGGCCCGCATCAACGAACTGGCCAGCCGCAACGATGCCTGGATGTTCTCGAACAACCCTGGCCGGTCACTTACCGGCAACATGCCCAACCGGGAACTGAACGGGATCGTCAACGGCGACCTCTTCCAGTCCGTGACCCAGGCGAGCGGCGGAATCAAGTTTGGGGCGAACGTGGTGATCACGGGTGAGGCAGTGACGCGCTCCGACCGCGATGCCCAGGCGCTTTCCGATGTGCTGCGCTTCCTCACCGGCATGATTCAGTCGAACCGGAACGGTCCGGAGGCGGACCGCGTGGCCACCTGGCTCGACAGTTTGCAGACGGAGACCAAGGACAATCGCTTCCGGTTTACCTTGTCCGTCCCGCAGGTCGAGATTGAAAAGCTGTTCACCGGCGGCCGGGCCACTGTGACGATCTAGGCTGGCACAAGTTCGAGATTGAGATTCAGGCCACCCAGACGATCCTCTCGATCGACGGTGTCTTGCAGCACACCACTCCGGGTGCTTTCTTGTTCGATACGGTGCAACTGGTTGTCTTTGGCCCGTTTTGGCGGCCCAACACCCGGGCGTACTTCGACGATTTCTCGATCGAAACGGGTACGACCGCCCCGGTGCCGGAGCCGGCCACTTTTGTCTTGGCTCTCGGCGGCGTGGCTGGGTTGCTGCTGGTGAAAAGACTTCGCCGTTAGTCCATCGCGCGGTCCATGTAAAATGCAGGGTATGACGTACCCTGCTTCTTCCCTGGGCCGCCGCGAGTTCCTCACCCTGGCCGGAGCCGCCGCGCTTGAGGCCGCGATCGCGCGCAAGGCTGACGCCGCTCCGGCCAGTCTCAAAGGGGAGTGGCGCAATCGCCAGCCCGGCATGGCTTACCGCAAGCTGGGCCGCACGAATTTCATCATCTCCGAGATGGTGATGGGCGGCAACACCATCACGCCCACCAACTACGAGCATGTTCTGCTGGCGCTGGACCACGGCATGAACTACCTCGACACCGCGCCCGCCTATGGCCGCACGCAAAGCGAATTGGGCTACGCACAGGTGATCAAGGCTCGCAAGCGCGACTCGTTTTTCCTCAATTCCAAGGTGAGCGTCTGGGACCTCAACCGCAACAAGCTCTACCAGGACATCTACGCGAGCCTTGATGAAACCGAGCAGAAGCGTCTGCGCAATCTGGCGTTGGATGAGATCGCGCGCCGCCAGGCCGACGCCCCGGATTACTTCTGCAACTACTTCAACGGCCAGCGCCAGGAACTGGACCAAGCCGCGCTTGCGAACGTGATGGAGAAACAGTATGGCCCCAGGATCGACCGTGGGAAGAACTACCGGCAGTTGATCCTCGACTCGGTGGACGAAAGCCTTACTCGCCTCGGCACCGATCATCTGGACCTGCTGATGTGCCCGCATGGCGTCAACACGCCGCACGAACTGCTCAGCCATCCTGAAATGTTCGAGGCCTTCGAAACCCTGCGCAAACAAGGCAAGGTGCGGCATTTCGGGGTCTCGGCGCACACGGATCCCGGCGGAATTCTCGAAGCCGCCGTGAAGGCCAAGGTCTATTCGGCGGCCATGGTTGCCTACAACATCGTCAACCACGGCTACATTGACAAGGCGCTGGCCGCCGCGCACAAGGCGGGCCTCGGCGTCATCTCGATGAAGGCTGCCCGGCCGGTCTTCGCGGGCCCGAACCGTCCCGTAGACCCCAAGCGCGTCGCGGTGATCGAAGCCGCCGTGCCCGGACCGCTTAAGGTGCCTCAGAAGGCCTATCTCTGGAATCTACGCAACCCCAACCTCGCCGCGACCATCTCAGAACTGGTCAACGCGGAACTGGTGAGGGACAACCTGCCTCTGGCCGCTGAAAAGAAGGCGTAACCGAGAGCCGGGTTCAGGCTACAGCAGAATGTCGGCGATCCGCCGCGGTTCTTCCATCTCGAGCTCCGGCCCGAGTGCCGGGGCGAGTTCCGGCACCGCCTCATCTCCCCCAGCCGCAGCCGGCGGCGGCGGGGCGCCAGCGTAGGCAGCCAGGGCCTCGGCCGACCCGTCAAAGAACGTATCCACAAGTTGCCGCACCGCCACCGCCCGCATGGACTCGCGGCTCACCAGGGGCGTGTACAGGAAGCTCCGGCCCACCTTGCGCTTGGCCACCGTTCCGCGCCGGGTCAGGCGGTCAAGCAGGGTCATCACCGTGGTGTAAGCCAGCGGCCTTTCCGCCGTCACCAGCGTCCGGACATCTTTCACCGTCCCCTGGCCACACTGCCACAGCGCCGTCAGGCACTCTAACTCCAGCGGCGGCGGGATTTCGCGTTTGCGGGTGAATCGCGGCATGAATGGACAGTTCCCGCGCCTAACACTTGGGCCGCAGGGCCGCCTGCAGCTTGGCCGCGAACGCCGATACGCTGGGATCAGCTTCCGGCTGGGCCGGTGCGTCCGCAGGCAGGGAAGCGTTCGCCGCCGACGATTGCAGGTAGCGCTCTTTCTTCAGCACCGGGCGTTCGAGCGAGGACACGAAACCGGTCCAGGTGCCCTCAAGCTGACGGTCGTTGGCTACGGCTGCACGCATGGTCTCCATCTTCGAATCCAGGTTGTCCAACTGATGCAGCAGCATCGCCTCGATGAACAATGGCACCTTCGGAGAACCGTAGTCCAATTGTCCATGGTGGCTAAGGATCATGTGCTCCACCAGCATCAGCAGCGGCCGCGGGAAATCCGGCAATAGGGACGCTTTGTCGCACACGATCTTCATGCCGATCGGAATATGGCCGATCAGTTGCCCCTCATCCGAATAGCTGATGCTCCGCTCGTAGTTCAGTTCGTGGATCTTCCCGATGTCATGGAGGATGACGCCGGTAAGCAGCAGATCGCGATCCACAAACGGGTAGTGCGCCGCGGCAGCCTCCGCCAGCACCGCCAGCGACAGCACATGCTCAATCAGACCCCCAAGGAACGCGTGGTGGATCTGCTTGGCCGCGGGCGCCGTGCGGAACTTCAGCGCGATCTCGCCGTCGGCGAAGATCGTTTCGAGAAGCGTTCGAAGGTGCGGGTTGCGGATGCTGGCCACCAGCCGCTGCAACTCCGAGAACATCTCCATCCGGTCGCGTGAGGAGACCGGATAGAAATCCGCCGCGTCCACCTCCGCAGCGGTGACCGTCTGGATCTTGTGAATGGTGAGTTGAAGCCGGTTCTGGAAAACCTGGACCAGGCCGCGCACACGCACGAAGTCGTCCTTTTCGAACGAGTTCAGAACCTCGGCGACGTTGTCCCACATCTTGGCGTCGATATCGCCAGTACGGTCCGATAACGTCAGGGAAAGAAAGGGTTCGCCCGTCTTCTTCTGCCGGATGTCCTTGGTCTGAACCAGGCAAACAACATTCACCACCTGGCTGACCGGCAACTCCGCGATATAGGGCGATTTCATTGAGGGCGTTGCCAGGCGTTAGCCCAGGGACTTGACCTTCTTGGACTTTGACTCACCCTTCTCTTCGGCAGTCTTCCCCCCCTTTTGAACGGATGTCTTCGTGCCGGGAACCGGAATCGACCACAGCAGGCGCCGCCGCCGCGTCTGGCTGGCCACCTCCTCCTTGCTCACCGTCTGCGGCTGCAACTGCGCCGGGTCCGTCCAGGCTGTGTTCTTGCCGGGCGCCGCGCCGCTATCGATGTAGCCGTCCTTAATCTCAAGGAACGCGTCCACCCGGAGCCTGGTGAGGTACTCGCGGATCGCCGGCTGCATACGGGGCGTGTACAGCCGTTCCATCACTTCCTGCTCCACCTCTTCCAGCGTTGCCTGGCCCGCCTTATGGATCTCTTCAACCCGGAAAATAGCCAGGGCGTTGCCCAGTTTCATGGGTTCCGTGATGAAACCGCGGTTCGCGGTGAATACCTGATCCTCAATCTGCTTGTTCAGTTCGCCGCGCTTGAAGCCGCCGATATCGCCAAACTGCCGTGCGCTCTGCTGCTCGTCGGAGTTGTCGCGGGCCAGTTCGCCGAACCGTTCGCCCTTCTTCGACCGCGCCACCAGATCCTTCGCCTTCTTCTCAATGGCCGCGATCTCTTCCGGCTTCTTGCCCTCAAGCGAGAGCACGATCTGGCGCAGGAACACCCGTTCCTCGCGCTGGAATTCCGCCTTGTGCTCTTCGTAGTACTTGGCCACCTCGGCCTTGGTGACGTTGATCTTCCCGCCCACTTCCTGCCGGATCACGCGTTGCGTCAGCATCGAGTTGCGCGTTTCGTTCTTGAAGTCCTCAAGCGTCATGCCGCTCTGTTCCTTCATGAATGCGGCGAACTTGTCATCGTCGGCGATCTTGTACTCACGCCGGATCTCCGCCAGGTACTTGCTCAACTCCGTGTCGATGTTGATGCTCAGTTCCTTGCCCTTCTGAACCAGCAGCAACTGGTCGATCCGGTCGCGCAGACTGTCCTTCTGGCGTTCCTTCACCGCCTCTTCCACCTGCGCCGCCTGGGCCCCCTGCGCCCGCTGGCGCAGTTCAGCTTCCACCTGACGCCGCGTGCGTTCCACTTCACCGCGTGTGATGATATCGCCGTTCACCTTGGCGATGATTTCCTCAATCACATCCGCGCCCAGGCACATGCCCACCGGTGTCAATGAAGCCGTCACAAGCAAGAGAGCAACTCGCATACTCCCTAGTTTACCCTCCGCGCGGGCGCTCCGCAGCCGGCGATTGCCCGCCGGCTATTGCCCGCCGGATGGCGCTGGTTTGGCATCCTCGGCGCGGCGCGGCGCAGGCTTCGGCAGGGGCTTGCGCGGAATCAGCTCCTCGCGCATCGCCGTGTGATAGACAAACGAAGCCACAATGGCCGACATCTGCATCATGTCGCCGGCCTGGATACGGTCGTAAACGTCCATGTTCGAATGGTGCGTGCGCGTGCCGTACTCCACGGAGTCCTGAATAAACTGGAAACCGGGCAGGCCCACGCCGTCGAACGAAAGATGATCGGTGCCGCCCGTGTTCCGGATACTCACGGTCGTTGCGCCCAGGTCCTTGAACGGCGAAAGCCACGACTCGAAGATGGGTCTGGCCATGTCGTTCCCCTGCAAATAGATGCCCCGAATCTTGCCCGTGCCGTTGTCGATGTTGTAGTAGGCCGCGAAGCGCTTGTGCTCTTCGGTTGTCTTCATCGTCTCGCGATCCGCGAAGTGCTCCTTCACGTACGCCCGCGACCCCAACAGGCCCTGCTCCTCGCCGCTCCACAATCCGATCCGCACCGTCCGGTCCAGCGGCAGGTTCAGCGCCTTCAGAATCCGCATCGCCTCAATCATCACCGCGCTGCCCGCGGCGTTGTCCGTGGCGCCCGTCCCGCCGTGCCAGGAATCGAGATGCGCCCCCAGCATCACCACCTCGTCCTTGCGCTTGCCGCCCGGAATCTCTCCCACCACGTTCCAGGAGTCCTGTCCTTGCTCGTCGAACGCGGCCTCGATATGGAACTCCAGCTTCACCGGGACCTTCTGGTCCAGCAGCCGTGCGATCCGGTTGTAGTGTTCCGGCGTGATGGCGGCCATCGGCGGCGGAACCGGGTCCTTGGCCTCGCGGGTGCCGCCGGAGGAGGCGAACACGGTGCCGCCGTCGCCGGCATATCCCGCGCTCAGCACCAGCGCGACGCCTTCTTCTTTCAGGAACGTATGCAGCTTCGCACGATACGCCCGGGCCTCTTCCGCGCTGCGCGTGGGCGTTCCCGTGCCGCTCCGAACGGGGCCGCGCTGCGCCGGGTCGGGCGCCAGGAACACGTCGCTCAGTTGATCGTTGGTATAGCGGCTGAGCGCCGCCTTTTCGTGCGGCTTCAGTTCGCGCGGCGCATCAATCAGCACGATCTTATCCCTCAGCTTGCCCTGCCACTTGGGAAAGTCGGCCGCGGTGCGAATGACGGCCATCACCGGTTCCGCCACCAGCACGCCGTTGGTGCCGGGCGTCCAGGCCAACGGGAAGCCAATGATGGTCTGGTAGGAAGGCTCGATCATGTGCGCCGAAAACCGTGAAAAGGACCAGCCTTTCCCGAACGGTCCCCATTTTTCCAGCCGCGCGCCACTGACGCCAGCTTCGGTCAACCTCTTCACCACCCATTCCGCCGCCCGCCGGTATCCCGGCGACCCCGTAAGCCGCGGTCCATTGACGTCCGTCAACTGGAACATGTGGTCCATCACCTTCGAGTTCTGGAACGCCTCATTCTTGATCCGGTTCACCACATCCAGATGCACGCGTTCCTCCGCGGCCAGCGGCCCGGCGGTCATGGCCACGGCCAATGTAAGCGACACACCGGCTCTGGGCGATTGGCATACACGTTGAAACATGAGGTGAGCATAGCAGGTACAATGTGTTTGCGGCATCCCTCCCTGCGTGAAGATAACCATCTCCAAGGAAAACTATCTCAAGGCGATCGCCGAAGCCGAAGCCGAAGGTGAAACCGTCATCGCGGCCACCCTGGCCCGATGGTTGGACGTCAGCGCACCGGCGGTCACCATGGCCGTCCGGCGCCTGAAACGCGACGGTTTGGTCACCACCGGGCCACACGGCCAGGTAAAGCTCTCAGCCGAAGGCCACCGCATCGCCACCCGGATTCTCATCCGCCACCATCTCATTGAGCGCATGCTCACCGAGGTCTTTGGCATGGAGTGGTACAAGGTGCATGAGGAAGCCGAGCAGCTGGAACACGCCGTGTCCGAAGAGTTCGAACGAAAGCTGATGGAGAAACTCGGCGTGGGCGAAACCTGTCCGCACGGCAACCGTCTGGGCCTGGATAGCGCGGCCGAACGCCGCCAGGCGGGTCTGATGCCGCTCAGCGAGTTGCCGCCGGCCACCAGCGCCCGCGTGGAGTGCGTCTACGAACGGGACCGCCAGTTGCTTGAGTATCTCGATGCCCTGGGCATTCGCCCCGGCGCGGTGCTCGCGCTCATCGCCCGGCATGTCGATGAGACGGTCTCCGTGGATGTGGCGGGCCGCGCCGTGCAACTGGGCCGCATGGCCGCCGACAAGGTCTGGATGATGCCCCATCAGGGTGGCGGCAGGGCGTAAACGGACCACCCGGCCACCCGTCCATCCACCACCTGCACCAGCAGTCTTCGCTCTTTGAAGTGATGGAAACGGCCACCGGGGGACGAGACGGACTCAGCCGCCGCTCCATGCACGCTCAAGCCGGATTCCGGAGTCCCCGGCTTCAACCCCAGCGAGGTTTCGCCGGCGTACCCTGGCGCGGTCCATAGAAACTGGATCCAGCGATCGCCGGCCGCCACGCGCAGTGCCGTGAACGTTGGATGCTCGCGATAGCGTATCTCAAGAGCCGGTCCTTCGCCGGACGCCGCCAGACGCCTCACCGTGCCGCCCAATGCCAGCGTGGCGTCCGCCGGGTTCTTTCCCGCAAGCAGTTCCGGTTCAGCCGCCGTCGGCGGGGATGGACGCGCCGCCGGGCGCCCCGCCAGCACCTCCAGATTCACCCCGGCCAAGGCGTGGCCTTCCTTGCCCGCCTCCTCGAAATCGGCCCGGGCGCCCGCGGAATTCCCTTGCTGGGCTCTGGCGATGCCACGGGCCAGCAGCGCGCCGGAATTGCCGCCCAGCCGCAGCGCGCGGCCGGCATAGATGATTGCGTCCTCCGGCTGGCCAAGCAACTGGTAGGCGATGGCCAGGTTGACAAGGTAAGCCCACATTTCCGTTTTGAGCCGCGCGTGCGAATCTCCTGGATGCTCGTCCGCATCAATATCGATAGGGGTTTGAAGGCAGCGAAGACCCCTGCGGAGGACAGCACCCAATGGGTGACAAACAAAACCAGCCCTTTCAGCTCTCGTTCAACGGCCTTCTCAAGATCGACTTCCAGGGATCGCGCGTTACTTCCGATGGTGGTCTGATCCTGGTGCGTGAGTTGGATGAACGGCTGGGCTTCGGTGCTCTCATTGCCCAACACCTGACTGACTCACGGCGCGGCAAGAATACCCAGCTTCCGCTGGCGGACCTACTGCGCCAGTCCGTCTACAGCCGGATTGCCGGCTACGAGGATGTCAACGATGCCGAGCGGCTCTCGCAGGATCCAACCTTCCGGCTGA